>CAYIVY010000032.1:0-8917 GCA_964366945.1 uncultured Gammaproteobacteria bacterium | reverse complement strand
ATCTAATTTCTTTATATAAAAATGAGTTTGCCATAGTTTTGTATTTTATCAGTTATTTCTTATTTTTACAAGCCTGCCTGCCGGCAGGCAGGCTTTCAAGAAAGCTATAAAAATTGGATGTGGATGTAAAGGTCGGCTTTTATACTCCGGATGACCCTGAGTTCCAAAATAAAAAGGGTGCATTGATTTTGGCAACTCTATAATCTCGGCCAAATTTTCCACAACCGACCGGGCGCTTATCAGAAGTCCCTTTTTTTCAAAAGAGGTGGTAAATTCATTATTAAATTCAAAACGATGCCGATGGCGTTCACTCGTATTTTCTGTCCCATATATTTCATATGCTTTAGTACCTTTGACAACCTTGGCGTCCCATGTGCCCAATCTCATCGTTCCTCCGTATGCCCTTTTTTCCATATATTTTTTTTGGGCTGGCATAAGATGAATTACGGGGTGTTTCGTTTTGGCGTTATTTTCATTGGTATTGGCGTCATTCCAACCTAAGATGTCACGGGCGTACGCAATAACGGCTAATTGCATTCCATAACACAAACCTAGGTAAGGAATGTTGTTGATCCTCGCATATGAAGATGCAACAATCATCCCTTCAGCTCCCCGCTCTCCCCAACCAATCGGAACAATCAATCCATCTGGTTTTCCAATAATTTTTACTCCTTGTTTCTCGACTTTCTCAGCATCAATCCAGTGAGTCTTTACCTCTACTCCCAAATCAAACGCCGCATGATCCAAAGCATCAAATAAAGCCGCATAGGAATCACGCAATTGGTAATCACCTGTGCCAAAATACTTACCAACTATGGCAAGATTGATTACTTTTCCAATTTTTTTAAAATAAATTTTATCAACCAATCTCTTCCATTCTGACAGATCGGGCTTAATGACTTTAAGATTAAATTTTCGTAAAATTTTTTCCGCCAACTCCTGTTTTTCCAAAATCAAAGGCACTTCGTAAGGATGAGAAACATCAGGGTTTGAAATAATATTTTCCGGCTGAACATTGCAAAACAAAGCAAACCGTTCGATTCTTCTTTTATCTAATAATTTTTCCGACCTTGCTACAATAAAATCTGGCTGAATTCCCATTGAGTTTAGGGTCCTCACTGATAGCTGAGTTGGTTTAGTCTTCGGTTCTCCCAAGTGAGATGGGGTCGGAACATAAGAAACATGAACATGAATAACATCACCGGGGTTTTTTAAAGTTAAAATTCTTGAGGCTTCGTAATAAAAAATGTTTTGATACTCACCGGCCGTTCCCCCGAGTTCAACTACAATAATATCAGCTTTTTTCTTCTTTCCTAAAGTCTGAATTCTATTAATAATTTCATTAGTAATATGAGGAATTGCCTCGACATCTTCCCCTAGATATTCAAATCTCCTTTCGCGGTCAATGACTGTCTGATATATCTCTCCCATGGTAACAAAATTATCCTTACCCATGTCCTCGTTTAAAAATTTTTCATAAGTACCAATGTCCATGTCAGCTTCCGTTCCATCCTCACACAAAAAAACATCGCCATGTTCGATTGGGTTAATTGTGCCCGCATCTAAATTTAAATAATTTTCAAACTTTAAAGGAGCCACTCGATAACCTGCTTGTTTAAGGAGAAGAGAGATGGAGGCGACCGTAATTCCTTTACCGATTCCGGAAATAACACCACCTGATATAAAAATATATTTCATAATTTTATGAGCGACCAAGCGCTCCACTTACACTTCGGATAGTTTCCACAACCATAAAATCTTTTTTTACTTTTAGTAAATTTTACCACAACATCGGACTCACAAAGGGGACACTTTCGGTTTTTAACGATTTTAACGATTGATTTAGTATATTTGCACTTTGGATAGTTTGCACAGGCAATAAATTTTCCAAATCGGGAAAAACGTGTAATTAGATTACCGGAGTCTTCTGGACAGATTCCTTTCACGTCATCTTCTATTTTTAATACTGAGTTATCTTCACTCTTTAAATCCAACTCTTTTTTAAACGGCGTATAAAAATCTTTTAATAATTTGATATAGTCCTCTTCTTTGTTGGCGATTCGATCAAGGCCATCTTCTAAATTAGCCGTATATGAAAGATCAAAAATTTTTGGAAAACTACTGGAAAGATAGTCACAAATGGAACTGCCGATTGAAGTCGGAACAAAGTAACGACCTTCTTTTTCCGTATAATTTTTCATCTGAATTACGGAAATAATCATTGCGTAAGTTGAAGGTCTACCTATTCCCTTTTCCTCAAGGGTACGGATTAGAGAAGCCTCGTTATAACGAGGTGGGGCTTTACTTAATAAAGCCTTTTCCTCTAATGTTTTTATTTTGATTTTAGCACCTTTTTCTAATTTAATAATTGTTTGGTGATTATTGACAAAAAACGGATCAAAAACTTTTAAAAAACCATCAAAAATTACTTGTTGCTGCTCACTTTCAAAAAGATAGTTTTTAGCAGATTTAATTTCGGTCTTAATGGTTTTTATCTGAGCCTCTTTCATTTGAGTTGCAATAACACGGTTAAAGATTAATGTATATAATCTTTGATGATTTATGGTCAGTTTTGATTCCTTCTTACCTTTAAAGGCAGCCTTAACTTCCAGTAATTTAGTCGGTCTGATTGCTTCGTGAGCTTCCTGAGCAGATTTTGAACGAGTTCTAAACCCTCTAGGTTTTTCCAATGCGTATTCTTTTCCATATTTTTTCTCTATATATTCTTTTGCAGGAAAAACAAAGCGGGCCGATAAATTAAACGAGTCAGTCCGATGATAGGTTATTAAGCCACGCTCATACAAATCTTGGGCCAAACGCATTGTCTGTTTGGAAGAAAATCCGTGTTTATAATAAGCGTCTTGTTGAATTAGCGAAGTTGTATAAGGCGGCATTGGATAACGGGGATCAATTGACTCTTTGACATCAATGACCTCAAACTTGTCGTTTAAACAATCAGCCTTTATAATCTCAACGTTTTCTTTGTTAATCGTAGTTTTTGTATATTGGTAATCAGCGGCAAATAATTTTAAAGTATATTTTTGCTCATATAAAAGACTGTCTTTTGAAATTAACTTGGCCTTAATTTGGACACCCCTGGGGTGTCTAGCCTCAAACTCAGCAAAAATTTGAAAATAATCCTCAGATTTGAAAATCTTAATCTCTTTTTCGCGCTCAACAATCAACCGTAATGCGACCGTTTGCACCCGACCGGCAGATAACCAATTCTTACCTGTTTTTTTCCAAAGCAGAGGTGATAGCTCATAACCAACTACTCGATCTAATATGCGCCTGGCAAACTGAGCTTTGACCAAATCAAACCGTAAGGTTTCTGGATTGGCTAAAGCTTCGGTTAAGGCTTTTGAGGTGATTTCATGGAAGACAATTCTTTTTAGTGAAACGCCCTCCTTAAAACCAATGTTTGGCCAATCTTCATTGATATAACCCAAAATATAGGCAATGTGATAAGAAATTGCCTCACCTTCGCGATCTAAGTCTGTTGCTAAAATAATTTCCTGGTTTTCCCCCGCCAGTTTTCTTAACTGAGTAATAATTTTTTCTTTATTTAAAATGGGCTCCAGATCAGGTTTAAAATTGTGTTTATAATCAATAGCTACTTTATTTTTTGGAAGGTCGCGAATATGACCCATCGTCGCAAAGACGAAGTAGTTGTTTTTATCTTCAAGATTCTTCGATTTTAATATGTAATTAAATGTTCGAGCTTTGGTCGGAGATTCTACAATAATTAGCGCCATAATACTATTAAAATATCAGAGACTCCGCAATTATTCAACTACACTACTTTATTGTAGGAGTTCAGGATCTTTGACAAAACTATATCACAGCATACCAGTGACTATTTGGTGTCATCCCCGTGAAGACGGGGATCCAGCGCTTGAAGTCCTGGATTCCCTTACAGGGTAAACCCGCCTCCGCGGGAATGACAATCTGTATCAAGACTTATGAACTCTTACACTTTGTTATTATTCGAAGTTTAAAGTTAATCCTCTTTCATTTCTTCAGCTTCTAAACTTTCATTCATCTCACATTCAATTTTTTCGATCAAAAAATCAAACTTTTTTCTATCTTTATGTGCGGAAATATCTTTGATATCATCCGTGTAGAATTCTACGATCCGCTTTGCTTTTTGCGCGTTGCCTGCTTTTACTGTAACGGTAAATGATTTTGTTAAGATGACCTGATAAGTTTTCATAAAAATTAGAGATTAAAATCTTGTCTCATTGTGATTAGATTTTTTTCCGCTGAGTAAAGTAGCCCAATTTGATCTGGCATTACATGAACAAATCGACTTTTTATTTCGGGAAATTGAGTTATTACTTGCTGAAATTTTTTATTCTCGTTAGTAACAATATAAGGACGTGTATCATAATCTCGCAAAGTCGCCAATCTTCCAAAACCAGACCATACTCCTGTTGAGATTTCCACCTCAAAAGCATAAACAGGATAAAATCCTGTGTTGGCGTTTCTAAACCAAAGAACATCAATCTTGCGTAAAAGGTTATAGTCAGAAAATTGCAATTTTGGACATTCATCAAGAGTTATCATGTTCCCGAGTTTAATTTTGTTGAACGTCTTACTTTTATCAGGACAGTAAGTGGAATACCCTCGTAGGTTACCTATATCTATCAGTCTTCCTTGGATTACGCTATGGATACTTTCTTCTGGTTGAACTAATACAACATCCTTGGAAACAGCAATAGTCAATAAGTTCCAGTTGTTGACATATGGAGAACAATCAAGTCTATGATTTCTCCCTCTAAGCACAAGATGCAGATCCCTTGTGAAGTTAATTTTATATTCGCCGTTTCTATCGTGACTAATTTCCGGCAAATGAGAAATCAAAACATCAGTCGGGATTAAAATTGTCTTTTCGATATTACCACAAATAAATGCAACAAAGGAATTATCTAAATTATATACTTCTTCAGCGTTGATGTAATTCAATCCAAAAAAATACCTATTTCCTAAATCAGAAGCAGTACGTACTAAAACATTCGCGTCACCAACACTATAAGTATTTGTACGTAAAACTCGAATAGGATTTACTTCTATCCCTTTTGAATCTGCTTTTTGTAAAAATTTTTCTATAAGTTCTTTTTGGGGCTTCATATAATTATTAAGATTTTAACATACAATTTGAAATGAGATATATCAAAGTGCCAGACCCTGAAAATGGATCTAATATAATATCTCCCTTACTAAAATAAATCTCTTTTTTAAAGACATCGATATGGGTATCAATAAAATATTCAACTAATTGAGGAATATATTTTCCTTTATATGGATGTAGTCGATGAACATGTTTGGTAGTATCTGATTCTTTTAAATTATCGAAAGATAAACTCCAATTTAAATCATTACCTAATTTTTTTTTCCAGTCAATTTCTCTTTGCCCATTAAAAGTAAGGTAATAATTTTTTAAATCCTGAATATTAATTAAAGTAGAGCCATTATTACCATACTTTTTAACTTTACCATATTGTATTAAATAAGAAATGTTCGACTCGCTAATAGCTTTATTCAAGTAATCACTCGCCCATAAACTAGCGTCCTTAATATTTAAAAAATTTTGTAAGTCAGCCATAATAATTAATATATAAACTATAATGAATGAATAATTCTAAGTCAATTGAGTTAGTTTTTGATCAAACAGTTTAATATATTTTTAATCTCTTTTGAACTCTTCTCTAAATTTCCTCTTACCTCAAAAATAATCTTCCCTTTTATTCTAGTTTGTATTATTTGAATCTCAACTTCAGGATATCTTTCTTTAATTTTCTTTGTTAATTTTTCTTGAGCTTCTTTGTTGATATATTTTCCAATGCTTTTTACCTGATATAAATAGTTCCTTACTTCAGACTCAGTTTGTTGCACTGTAAAATTTTCACCTAAAATCTTTTCATAAAGTTCTATCATCTGTTTTTGATCTTTAAGACGGGATAGGATAAAAATATGACTGGAGCTAATTGATTTGGAATAATAACCATCAACTATGGCTTCCGGAATTTTTTTAAGACGTAATAAATGACAAATATATGAGGATTTATATCCAATTTTATTTGCAATATCTATAACGCGTAAGTTTTTTTCCCTTATCAAATATTCAAGCAAACGAGACTTTTGAAATATATCCTTATCCTCTTTTATCTGATGCAATAACGAAGTAATATCCTGGATCATGGAAAGATTATACTACTTTAACATACGATTCCCCAAGTTTTTTATAGAATTGGACTTTACCTTTGACTTTCGCCATGATAGTAAAATCGCGACCTAATAATGTTCCTGGCCCTGCGTTTACTTTTGTCCCTCTTTGGCGAATAATAATATTGCCTGGATTAACATCTTGATTGCCAAAAACCTTAACTCCTAGCCTTTTCGATCTTGAGTCACGATTACCCTTAACGGTTTTTTGTGCCTTTGTATGAGCCATATTATATTTTCAGGATTTTTAATTTTGTCAGTTTTGCTCTAAATCCCCTCACCTTTCTATATCTTGATTTAGCTTTAAATTTAGCGATCCTAATTTTATCACCCTTAACATTTTCTATTATCTCTGCGGAAACTTTTTCTTTTAATTGCGGTTGACCTAATTCAAAGGCTTTTCCATCTTCATCAAATTTAAGTAAAGTCTCAAGTTCAATTTTTTTACCTTTTTCAAGATTAAGTTGATCAACGGTAATTGTCATTCCCTCTTTAACTAAATACTGTTTGCCTCCAGTTTTAATCACCCCGTATGTAGCCATAGACTTAGATTATACAAGAAAAAAATTTATGTTCAACGATAAATATTCAAGGTAACAAAGCAAATCCTAATAAGACTGCCAATACCGATGAACCGCCAAAAGAAATAAAAGGCAAAGCAATACCTGTTACTGGCATGATTCCCATGTTCATGCCCAGATTAATAATCGTTTGTGAAGAAAAATATGTCAAGATTCCTAGACAATAAAGAAATTTTTTTTGGTCTTCCT
The DNA here is from genome assembly GCA_964366945.1 of uncultured Gammaproteobacteria bacterium. GTDB lineage: Bacteria > Patescibacteriota > Microgenomatia > UBA1406 > GWC2-37-13 > GWC2-37-13. The sequence continues at coordinate 1,922 of CAYIVY010000032.1, read as the reverse complement.
CGCTTTTTTGATAATAGAAATGAATCGTTTTTTTGGCTAAATTAATAAATATTATTGTAAAAAAAATTAGAACAAAAAACCCTCCAAAAAATCCAAACTGTTCAACCAGTGAAGCAAAGGCAAAGTCAGTCGTGTTTTCTGGTAAAAAGAACAGTCTCGATTGGGTACTTAATCCCAAACCACGGCCAAAAAACATCCCTGACCCAATAGTAATTACTGCCTGAATCATGTTGTAGGCCGTCCCAAGAGTATCTAAATGAGGGCTAATAAAACTTAAGATTCTTAATCGTTGATAGTCTTTCATTAAAAACCAACCTACCGGCGTAAAAGTAATCATTAATCCAATTAAATAACCAAGGTATTTTTTTGGAACAGACGAAAACATAATCAGAGAAATAAAAATAAAAAAATAAATTATCGCGTTGCCTAAATCCGGCTGCTTAAAAATAATAATAAATGGCAGTAAGAAATATAAAAAAATCTTAATAAAATTTAAAAATGAATTTGATAATATATTTTTAACAGTCAGGATTTTTGCTAAAAATAAAATAAAAAAAATTTTAAAAAACTCGGAACCTTGAAAGTTAAAAAAATAAAAATTCAACCAACGTTTAGACCCTCTTACTTCCAGGCCGACGACAAAAGTTATTAATAAAACTCCAATAAAAAACCAGTAAAAAAATTTAGTGTTTAGATGAAAAAAATGTGGACCAATTAATTTTAAAAAATAATAACCTAAGAAGCCAAGAATGAGGTATATCAATTGACGGAAAAAAAGATCATGACTTAATCCAAACAGGTTAAATAGTCCAAAAATAGAAAGAAATAAAGAAGAAATAATAATCATTATTATTGCACAATAATTTTATCGTCAAAAACGATTTTTTTTGCTAAAACTTTTTTGGTTATCAAGTCTCTTTCATTTTCAAATTCCTTTGGTACAGTCAAATTAATTTTATCATCAGGTTTTAAACCTTTTAATTTTCGGTCTGATTGAATTTGACGGATTAACTCTCTTAATTTTCCCTCTTTTTCTAACTGCTCCTCGGTTACTTTAACTTCTTTTTGTGGATAATGAAAACTCTCATTAACAGTTAAATTTTTGAGGTTAATTTCTTTTAGAACCACGTCCCAAACCTCATCGGATATTGATTTGAAATTGACAGATGATTCCGCCTTTACTTTTAGGTTAGCTAAAGGAATTCGTATTTTAACGCCAGCTACCTTTCGCTCAGCTTGCCCAGCTTCAACAATTTTTCTGGCCGTTTCCATTTCCCTTTCCAATTTTTTATTTATTTTCGGTTTACCCTGAGCGATCCTGAGCGAAGTCGAAGGAGAGTCGAAGGGCCAGTTTTCCAAGTTGACCGACTCCCCGCCCGTCAAATTTGTGTAAATTTCTTCAGACACAAATGGAATAAAAGGGGAAAGAATAATTGATAGGTTTACCAAGACATAGTAAAGCGTTTCATAAAAATTGTTTTTATCGACTTCATTATCTGAATTAACCCAAACACGGTCACGGCTCCGTCTAATATACCAAGTCGAGAGATCAGAGACGAACTTTTCAATTTCCAATGCCCCATCTTTCGCATTAAATTCTTTAAGATTTTTTTCTACTGAGACAACTAATCCCATAAAGCGGCTTAAAATCCATCGATCAAGAACGTTTTTCTTTAGCAAAAGCGAGGGGCGGAAATTTTTTGCGACTTGGGACACCCCGTTTCCTACGGGGAGGGTTCCCACTGGAGCTAAAAAATTTTGGCTCCGAGCTTTAAAATTATCCAGATTGGCATACTCAACAAAAAACTTATAGATATTCCAAAGCATTAAATAGAACTGCCTCCTCACTTCATCGGCTTTTTTATAACCAAAAAGCATATTATCAGCTGGATTGTGACGGGAAAACATCCACCTCATCACGT
>CAYIVY010000031.1:0-9476 GCA_964366945.1 uncultured Gammaproteobacteria bacterium | reverse complement strand
AGATCTGATTGAAACAAATAGCGATAAAAAAATAGAGCTTCGCGTTGCGGATGCGGAAAATATGCCCTTTGAAGATAACCACTTTGATTTAGTTATATCCTGCGCGGTGATAGAGCACGTTAACAATCCTGATAAAATGATCAAAGAATGCCTCAGGGTTACAAAGAAAAATGGTATTTTAATAATAACCAGTCCTAATCCTATTCACAACAAAATTGCGGAAAAGATAAAGTACTTCACAAAAGGAGAACATATTGAACCTCTTTCATTAAAAAAAATCAAAGAATTGCTTCGCTCAAATTCATTCGAAGTGTTTTTAGACAAATATTTTATGTTTTTCCCGTTTTTTAAATTGCCACTTGAAAAACAAATAGAGTTAATTATAAGATTCTTCGGAATGGGCAAAATAATGCCTAATCAATTATTAGCGGCAAGAAAAATAAGGTAAACGGTTTTTAAAATAATTTCATTTATTTTACTTCTTAACGACGGCAATCCAGCCGATGCAAAACTTTTTATTGCTTAGACTTCCGTCAATTCTATCCAACCAAATCATGCTCAAACCAAACGCTCTCAATAAGGGATTGGCAAACCTGCCCCATTTTGTTGAAAAAAGAGACAACCTGTTTATAAGATATCTTGTAAAGAGTTGCGCTATAACAGAAAAAAAACCGCCTCTTGGTTCAATGGAAACAACCTTAAATCCGGCTTCTTTAAACATCATTTCCAGCGAATATTGGGTAAATCGCCAGTAATCGTGCGGTTCTTCGTGCAGTTCATTAAAAAACGGAACAGTAACAAGACAATAACCATTTTCCTTCAAAAGCCGGTAAAATTCCAAAATGGCTTTTAGTGGATTGGTCATATGTTCGAGCCCTTGAGTGGAAATTATGGAATCAAAGCTTTGGTCAGGCAAAGGGATGTTTTGAGCGTCCGCCACAATGTCCGGCTCACAATCTGGACTAATATCCAGCCTGACATATTTATTAAACTTAAAAAATCTTGAATATCTATTTGATTTACCGGAACCAATGTCCAAAATATCTCCTTTCATATAACTGGAGAATTTTTTTATCTGCTTGTTTAAAAGATATCTCTCTGGTTTAAAAATTATACTCATTTTTTAAAATTACCTGACAATGCCCATAAATAAAGACTTGAGCGGAGAAATTCCAGGCTGTTTTATCTTTATTGTTTTTGAAGCGATATTTTCAGCCTTGGCATTAGCCAAAATTTCCAAAGACAAATTATTATCATAGCCCAAGAAATATTTTACATTAAATTTATCAAAAATTTCTTGGAGTTTTTTTTCTTCAATAAGTTTTTTGATTGTTTGGGGCGTAAAAATTACCATAGACTTGTCGGATAGATAACTCAAGACAATCTGCTCTTTGGAATTAAGCCCCATGGCGATAACATCATTATCGCCTATGTTTTTTTCTTTTATCTTTTCAGAATAAGCGCTAAGCATTAATGCCGGATTCCCATCATAAATTTTACCAAAAACAACATGGTCAGTCAAAATAAGATGGTAAATAAAAATAGCGGAAATAACACCCAATAAAACAATGCCAAGTTTTCCAGAAATGTTCAGCTTGCTTTTAAGAATCTCCCCAAAAAAGAAAATCCCCAAAGATGCCAATAAAGGAAATATCCAATTAAAATCTCGAAGATGACTTCTTGAAACCAAGGCCGCAAAAGACAACAAAAACACAGTGCCAGACAACCAATAAATGGAGAATTTGTAAAGATTATTATCTTTTTGTTTCATTGAATAAAGTCCTATCAAAACAAACATCAACACGAAAGTTCCGCCAAAAATTTCCAAAGAGATAAAGCGGAATAAATGCATAAAAAACAAAATCATCCCAAGAAGAAATCTGTCTATGAGCCCAATATTCTCAATGCCAAGATTATCCAAAACCTTTTTTTGAAACAATGCTTCAACGAAATTCATTTTGCTTATTTTTTCTTTGTTGTTATTTAGAAATTCCTTCTTCACAAAAAGATAAGTGTACGGGTCGGGATAAAGGTGCTCGTAAAAAGTGGAATCCATTAACTGTTCCCCCTGATTCCCCTCTTTGACAAAATAACTTGAATAATTATTTCTATTGTTTCCAAAAAGACTCGGCAAATAAAAAATGGAAAGTATCAAAATAACCGGCGCAAACAAAAAAATCATGTTTTTCTTCTTATCTGAACGCCAAAGAAAAACAGCTAAAATAGGCATGGTGACAAAAAAGACTTCTCTGGACAAGGCCGATAGCGCCAAAAATATTCCCGCCGATATCATATAAATCAATTCTCGCTTTTTCTCCCTGCCTAATAGAAAAAACAGAGAAAACAAAGCGAAAAATAAAATGGCAAATTCGTATGTGCCCAAAGAATACACCGACTCCCAGTTGTAAGGTATGAATATATAAATCGCGGAAAATAAACCGGCCACGCCAAAACCAAACAAACGCAACACTGCAAAAGTAAAAATTAGAAGCGATAAAGAATTAACAATTATTGAAACAACAACGAGTTTATCGGGACTTAAAACACCGGTAAATTTAAAAATTCCCGCATATAAATAAGCCGTCAATTTATTGCCCGAAGTGGCAATCTCTCCTTCTTTTTTAATAAGCGAGGCTGGCAAGAAAATGCTTTGCCTGTCTTCCATGCTGTAAATTCCGGTTTTATGAAGATTCTTGGCAATCGGCATAATTTCCGTCATTTTGTATGGAGCGTACCCCTTAAACAAGACCGGCGAGTACCAGATGGAAAAACTGGCGATAAAGACTACAATAAGAAAAAAAACTTTAATTATAATTTTATTCATCAAAACTTTACTGAAAATTTATCTTTTCCTCTATTATATAACGTGGCCTTTTTTTTACATCATCAAAAATCATAGAGATATACTCTCCTAAGATATAAATACTGACTAGTATGGTAGAACCCAGGAAAAAAAGAACAGCAATAATAATCATCCAAACAATATCCGCGCTTAAATAAAATTTGGCATATAAAAAATAAAAAGCCAGCACAATTCCTGCTAGGAAATTAAAAATCGCCGCATACAACACAAACCTCAAAGGAAAAAAAGAATGGGCAAAAACACTTTCTCTAGCTAAATTTAAAAGATTTTTAAAAGATTTTCCTTTGCCTGAGTATCTCGCCGATCTTTCCACTTTAACGCCTACCGATTTAAAACCGGCATAAGCGCGAAGACCAGGCACATAGGGGCGATATTCTCTCATTCCTTTTATCTCCGAAAGCGCTTTTTTCCCTATAAGGCTAAATGTTCCAGAATTTTCGTGTATTGGCGTATCTGATATTTTTTTTATAATGAAATGAAATAAAAAGAAAAGTACTCTTTTTAAAAACATTTCTTTCCTTTTTTCTCTGACAGCGTAAACGATTTCAAAACCCTCGGTGCTTTTGGAAAACATTTTATGCATTAATTCCGGATCGTCCTGTAAATCGGAATCCATAATAACAGCCGTATCGCCGGTGGAATTTTCTATTCCGGCCATTATAGCCTTGTGCTGGCCGAAATTTCTTGATAATTTAATTACTTTGACGGTCGGGTCTTTTTGGGACAACTCTTTGATAATTTTGTATGTATTATCAGAACTTCCATCATCAACAAAAATTATTTCATACTGGTCAATCTTCAGATTTAAAATTGATAATTTAAGTTTTTGATACAACTTATCAATGTTTTTTTCTTCGTTGTATGCGGGAGCTATAAATGATAGTTTCATAATACTTAGCTTGATTATATACTTTTTAAAAATAAATCAAAAAAGTGTTTCCATATTTGCCAATAAGAATACTCAAAAGAGACTTGATGGCGGCCGTCGGGAACCAATACGCCCATATATACGCTTCCGATGAGATAAATACGGGTTTCTTTGCCATCAATAAGCACTTGCCACCCCGGCAAATTGTTTTGGGAAAAAACCAGTAATTGTTTCTCTGGAATATCCACGCTTAAAACAAGGGAGTCGTTTTTTCTTTCTATTATCGCAATGCCGTTTTGATTGATTTTTCCCGATGTTTTTTTTAGTTTCTCGTTTAATTCTTCCGGCTTGATATTTTCATCCACGCCCACAAGCCATTCTTCGTCGGTAAAATAATACAACGGACGAGCCTTATCGTTTTTATAAATATATACTGGTATTTTCTTGTCGGTAACTTCGGTTTCAAAAATTTTTGTAATGTCTTTTGTCTCCGCTCTGTAAGAGCTTAACAAATATTTAACATTTAAGAAATCCAATATTGGCTTGCGGGACATAAAAATATCAAATCTTTCTTTGTTAGTCAGTTTCATGCTGTCAATCCCTTCAATGTGAGTAAAGGACGAAGCAGCGCCTCCGACATATTCAACCAGTTTTGACATAGACTTGTTGGTCATTGGATCCCCTTCGTAATCAATGCTCTCTATTTTATAAACAATATTTTTATTGGGGAACAATAACTCTGATTTTAAAACTAAATTGTCTTGCGTATCGTCATAATCGCCGAGATTTTGTATAGCAATAGAACGAAAAAAAGAAAACGCTCTTCCTTGCTCCTGGCTAAGAAGAAATTTCACGGTGGCTGGCTCTTTGTATATAGCGCTTCTTAACGCAATATTATTGTTAAAGTAATAAACTGCCGCAAAGTTTAGAAAAATAATAATAGACGCTAAAAAAACAAATTGCTTAGAATAAAACTTTCCCGAGATATAAAGCCGGATGACAATATAGCCGATCAGCAAAAAAACAAATGGAATAATAAATCTTGGGTTCAAGAGGCTGAAAGAATAAACAAGATCGTAAAAAAGTTTTGATATGTAATTATGATAAAACTCCGCAGGAAGCTTCATTGTGCCGGAACGAACAAATTTATCAAAATACGCATACATTAAAAATAAAATTTTATCCTTTAAAAGAAGAGCAACCGTAGCCGCAAAAGAAGAAGCGCCTAAAAAAATACTCGCCCATTTCAAGATTTTTGACACTATTTTAACTTTTATGCTTTTTCTCATTATTTCAAAATTATCAGCAATAATATCCAAACCAAACCCGGTCAAAATGGCGGTGGCAAAGGAGGTTATGAGCATCCACCGAGCCGCTCCGTGCAAGAGGTCAATAATTGGCAAATGATGAATCAGCCAAAATAATGGAGAATTATTTACAGACAAAAACAAACCTATCAAAAATAAAAAAGAAAAAAATAAAATATATTTTTTCTTTTCATCTAACAAAAACTTGATTGGCCTTATTTTAAAAGCGATTGCGATAAGCAACAGTGGTAAAATGCCCCAATAATTGACATACTCAATGGATAACGGGCTGAAAGGATAATGAAAGTAAGGCAACAAAAGTCCTATTATGTCCTGCGGACGAATACCGTCCCGCCAAGGCGCCAGTTGGCTGATTTGATCAACTCTCGCCGAAAGAGGAATAAAAATGGCGGTGGGAACAAGTTGGAACAAGGCAATGGCCGTCCCCCCTAAAACCATCAACAAAAAACTCGCCGGTGCTTTTGTGTATTTTCTAAAATGCAATTTTATTAAATTAAACGCGCTTTCTTTGCTACTGCTCTTGTCTTTATAAAAGTCAGCAATAGGAATAAATAATGAAAAAATAGCCCCGGCAAACAAGACTTCAATAAGAAAGTGCCAAAAGGAAGACACCCAAACGAAACCTACGGCAAACACCCCCGCTAAAACGCTTAAAATATACTTTCGCCTTCCGCCGTTTTTTATTTCCCAAAAAAACAGAAACAGCAAGGGCAATAAAAAGAAAGTGACATTTGTGGTCAAATCGCCGTTTTTGGGCCAATGGCTGAACGAATACACCAGGCCGCCGATATAACTTCCCCAAAACGACACATTCAGTTTTTTCAATAATCTGGCGGTAAAAAGTCCGGCAAAAACAAAGCATAAAAAATTAATCCAGTTATAAACAAACGAAACCGGGAAAAAATATAATCCGAAATAAATAATCGGGTTGAAAAATCCTCCGGTAACACTGGCAAAACTCGGGAAACCCGAGAGTAGAAACGGGTTCCAAAAAAAACTTTCATTATTTAAAATAGCGTCTTTATAAAAAAAGAATCCCTGTTGGAAACGCTGGCTTTCGGCCATTGTGAAATCATATCCGCCAATTAAAATAGGGAGTAAAGCAAAGAAAATAGGCGCGCTTATTAAGACCAGCATCCCCCACCATTTTCCCCCGAATTTTTCTATTTTCTCAATCATTTTTTATTCCTGCAAATCATAAAATTTATTGCCGACCAATTCGGATATCCCAAAAACATGCTTAATATTCTGTGCCAGAAAACCATTTTAGAAGGAAAATAGTAAGTTAGAATAGAAGTGATCGGATAAGTTGGAAAAATTCCTTTTCTTTGAAGGACGGCAAATTTTTTTTCTTTGATAAGTCTGATATATTCAGCGATAGTTCTTTCCCCTTTGTGCCTTTTAATCTCCGATGTCCTTATCAAACGGCCAAGAAAAAAGAAAGAAAACCTTGAAGCAAGGTGGGCTAAATTAGGCAAGGTCAAAACAAGAGTTCCGCCAGGTTTGAGGATCCTGCTTATCTCATCCAGGGCATCTTCTTGTTCGGCAAAAGATATGTGTTCCAACACATCCAAATTAAGCGCTATGTCAAAAGAATTATCCTCAAAACCGGTATTTGTAACGCTTCTTTTAAAAACATTTTCAGACTCATAATTGAAATCGACGCCGACAATGTCGTAATTTTTGTTTTTAAATTTTTCCACAAGCACTCCTTCTCCGCAACCGATGTCAATAATTTTTTTTCCTTTGCCGTTTTTCTCCAAAAAATTTTCAACCAGCCTCATTTTTTCCATATACACCGGATAATAATGCCAATTTTTATCAATAGTTTTGTGATAATCCCCTTTTTCCAAATATTCTCCGTAAGTATTCTTCATTTTATTTTTACGATAGCTTTAAAGCCATCCCAATATTTTTTAACATCACTCCAGCTTCTTATTTTCAATAATTTAGAAAATATGTAACGCGGCCTGAAATGAAATTTTCTAAAGGCGTATTTTCTCATTGCCGCCAGCTCTTCAAAACTCTTATAGCCATGAGGCAAAAAGGTTGCGAAATACCCGGTTGATTTGTTCGGGTCTTCCTTAAATGTTCCCCACTTGCCGCTTTTTACTTCTTGATAAAGAGTTGTGCCCGGATAAGGCGTCATGATGTTGAATTTGACATAATCAGGATTAAGCTGGCATATTTTTTTAACCATTATTTTCACTTTTTCCGGTGTTTCGTTCGGCAAACCCAAAATAAAATTAGCTCTGACTTCTATGCCCGCTTTTTTTGTCAATCTCATCACTTTTTGCGCCTGCTCAACCTTTATGCCCTTGTTGACAGCATCCAAACAATCCTGGTCAAAACTCTCTATGCCGTAAAAAATTGAATAACAGCCGGCCTTTTTCATCAGTTTCAAAATATCCAGGTCAACCGTATCCACCCGCCTCTCGCATGACCAGCTTATTTTTATTTTTTCATCAATCATCCTTTTGCAAAACTCTTCCGTCCATTCCCTTTTTATGCCCCATAAGTCGTCCCAAAAATTTATATTTTTTACGCCGTAAGTTTTTATTAAAAATTTCAATTCTTCCATAACTTTGTTTACCGACCGGCTCCTGTAGCTTCTTCCCCAAACATTTCGGCTAGCGCAATAAGTGCATCCGAAAGGACAGCCGCGGCTGACAATCATTGTCGCCATCGGCAATTCTTTGTAATGGTGCGGAGACGGTCTGTATTTTCCTATTTCTACCATATGCCGGGCCGGCATCGGTAAATCATCCAAATCTTGAATAAGCTCCCTTTTGGCATTTACAACGGATGTCCCATCTTGTTTCTTAAAAGCCAGCCCTTTAACACCTGCCAAATCTTTGTGATTGTTCAAGGAATCAAGAAAATCTATTATGGTAAGTTCTCCTTCTCCCATGACGATATAATCCACATCTTTATTTTTAAGAATTTCTCCCGGTTCAATCACCGGATGGGGCCCGCCCAGGCAAATGGGATAATTTTTAATTTTTTTTATATTTGAAGCGTAGCTGGCAACCCTGTGATAATTGGAAGTATTGCAATAAATTCCCACAAAATCAGGGTCGTAATTTTTCACATATTCAACCAGTTGCTCCATATTGCTGTTTCGTAAATCGGAATCATAAACCCTAACTTCATATCCGTTGTTTTCCAAAACAGCTCCAAGCGAAAGCAACCCTAATGGTGGCAAACAAGTGCCGATTTGCGCCAAACCTTTGCCGTATCGCTCGGCCATTGGAAAGGGCGGGTAAATTAGAATAATCTTTTTTATCATTGATTTTAAGCCGGATTTGCTTTATATTTACATTAAATATAGCCCAATTTGGTTTATATTTCAATCAAGCAAGTGAAAAATTATATCCTAAATTTTCTGGAAAAACTTATCCGCACAGATATGAGATATGTCGTCAGAGGATTTTTTTGGTTTAGCATCGGACATGTCGTTTCCACGTTGGCCGGCATAGCTACGGCCGTGGCGTTTGCCAATCTTTTGGCGCCGGAAACTTACGGTAATTTCAGATATGTTCTTTCGCTTCTTCCTTTCTTAGACATAAGCACCCTGAAAAGAATAGACCAATCTGTCACCATAAGCGTTTCCAAGGGTTTTGAAGGAGATTTTTTGAACGCCGTTAAAACAAAAATAAAATGGGGAACATTGGGAAGCCTTGCCGGGCTTGGATTAAGTTCTTATTACTACCTTAGCGGCAATCATCAACTTGGACTTCTTATTGCCATAATGGCGATTTTCGTACCGGTTTTCAACACGCCGCTTATCAGCCTTGACTTTCTTTCTGGAAAAAAGAAATTCAAGGCTCTGACTATTATAGGAAGCTTGTCTTCCGTCGCTTATTCCGTCTTGATTATCGCTTTTATTTTATTGTCAAAAAATCTTATATTGCTGTTGTTGTTTTATTTTATCACCAATACCCTGATAAGATTGGTGGCGCTTATTTTTATAATTAAAAAATATCCGCCAAACACAAATAAAGAAGAAAACAACAAAACGATAAGTTACGGAAAAAAATTAAACATTTTGGAAATAATAAACGCCGTTGCGTCTTCTTTGGACAATATTCTCGTTTTCCACTATCTTGGAGCGGTAGAATTGGCGGCTTATTCTTTTATAAAAAAAGTTCCGGAAAATATCAAACTTATTCCTCGTTTTATAACCCAACTTAGCGTTCCCAAATTCTCAAGCCAAGACATTGGCGACCAATTAATCAAAAAGGGAACAATAAGAAAAACTTGGTTTTTCGCCGGAGGATCGGCTATTCTTGTTTTTATTTACATATTGCTGGCTCCATTTATATTCAAAATCCTTTTTGCCCCTTACCAGCAATATGTCTTTCTGTCTCAAATTTACGCCCTATCTTTCGTTTTTAATTTTGGAGGGCTTTTTTTC
>CAYIVY010000030.1:0-9485 GCA_964366945.1 uncultured Gammaproteobacteria bacterium | reverse complement strand
CCTGAGCTTTCTTCAGTTTTTCTGGATTGCCCTGCGACGACTGCATCATGAAGGCGGCATAGACTATACAAAGTAGCGAAAATCCACCAGCCAGTCCAATCCCCACACCAAATACTGTTTCCTGAATGAAAGATTTTGTATTAGTATATATGCACCCTATCCCAGTCCAAATACCCACCACTCCAGACTTACCACTTAGGCAATCTCGACACGCATTATATTCACCATTTCCTCTCGATCGATCAATATTTTCACAAAGAGGTTTGATATTGTCTAAAGCAGTAACTATTGGCTGCATACAAATACAGCTAGGATCGTCTATTTTGCCAGGTGTACTAGGTACACTATCAACACAAGGTTGGACTGTTTTTATTATCAGCTCATCCACTGGATTTAATACAGGAGTTAAAAATTTATCAAACAAACCACTTACAAAATCAAATAATTGATCAACGCCCAGGATATTTGATCTTGATAATGATACTCGCTTTGATGCATACGAACAACATCTTCTTGATACTGGATCTGTAGCGATTGGATTACCACAGTTTATACCTGGTATCAAAGTACCCGCGGGTAATGCTGCAGGTATATTTTGACCATAAACAGAGATATTAAAAAATTTAATAATAACAAAGAGCAGCAAAAACAATGCAAAAAATCTTCTCATAAATTCATGATACCAAATTTAGTATTTTGTGTCATCCCCGCGGAGGCGGGGATCCAAACTAAAATTAGTTTATATTTTTTCTTGCAAACTTCAAAAAATTTCTAAATATTTCTTCTAGAGAAGAATTATTCTTTATAAAAAATGGTGTTTGTTTTACCTTATCATACTTGCCGTCATGAAAGTGAAACGGAAATGTTTGGACCCGCTTCCATTTAGTATCTGGCGTATTATCAAGTCTATAAATTGTTTTATCTACATGATTTCTTTCCCAGTGAATCGAAAATCTTTGCTCTTTAAGACGGGTTGTGAAGAAAAAATCAAGATAGCTTTTATCTTTAAAGTAAATTCTGAGTTTTAGATCGAGTAAATGGGTGGAGAGAACTATGTCTGAAAACTCAATTTCGGCAATTCGAGCAAACTTTGCAAATTTTTCCATATTAGTGCTTTACTTATCTCTAGTTTTTTTAATTCATTTTCTAGGATTTCTTTTTCACCAATTAAGTAATCAAAAAGGAAAACTTCGTTGCCAGCATTTTCTTCTGTCAATTCGCCTTTTTTAATTAAAAGGTCCAATTCATCAACGGTTTTTACTCCATATTTAGAAGATAGGCGAAATATTTCGCTTTCAATTAATCGTAGTTTCTCAATAGTCTTAATTGCCTTATTTTTATTTTTATTGTTCATATTTAAGTATTATAGCAGAATTTGCTTAATTATTTTTAATTCGCATAATTCGTATTATTCGCATTTCTTTATTCGTTGTATTCGCATTATCACTGTTTCTTCTTCCCCGATGCTTCATTTAAAGCATCTTGAATATATTTCCAAAGTAAATAAACGCCTAAGATTGGTAATAACTGATTTATCCAGTCAAAAGCAATATCAATTCCGCGTCCACCATGATCTTTTCTTAATCTTTTAGCATTCCATACCCAGTCAATATGTTTTTGTTTCCCAAATTTAAACTGCTTTCCAAATATAGTAATCCATCGATCCTCCAATTTACCACCAATAAATTTTCCATCTTTCCATTTTCCTTTTACCTTATCAAATTCGGGAAGACTAACTTTTTGCTTATCGTAAGGATTGAGTGGTAACAAGTTGTATGATTCAAGAGCGACGGCAAACCTGTCAATATCACGAGAGTCCCATTCCCAGACGGCACTTGACCGACCGGCATATTCGGCGGCAATAGAATTTTTTTGTCCTATTCTTAAGAGCCCAAATAATGGTTTTGCCATTCCATCCTTTTTAAAATAATTAATGACAGATCCGGCCATTTTGTAGACAAACTTTTGAGCTTCTTCCGTCCCATGAACATCAAATATGGATAGCTGAGCCTTTCTTAGATACTCAATAATCGGGGAAAAATCATGTTTACCGCTAATGGCTAGCTCATTTAAAATGCGCGGCATCTGGGTAATCCAAGGAGTGACTGTGCTTTCAATTAATCCTATATCTTTGATGGCCCGGGCAATCATTCTTGGTCCCGTCCCTCGATATGGAATTAATGATATGTCAGTATCTTCCAAACCAAAAGTAAATTTATATTCTTTAATTTTTGCCGTTCCTTCACCATCTAAAAACTGTTCGTTATTATAGTCCTTGTTTATATGCCTCCAAAGATCAACGACTCTTTGGATTTCCTCGGCCGATTTAAATTCATTTTTGTCAAGGCTATCTCGTGAGAGTAACTTTCTTATCATAGCTTCGTCCAGTCTGGAGGGAAGGTTTTTGATTTCATTTAAAGTCAAATCTTTATTAAATGACATCTGTTCCCTTATTTGCCTGCTTTTATCCCGGCCAAAAAGCATTTCCGTCATCGTCAGATCCTTCATCACTAAATCAAACTTAGTTATATCCCAACCTTTATCTTTATTGAGTTCTTTTTGAATCCTCTCCCAACGGCTGATACCATTTTCCGTAAATCTATTCCTGTCAATTCTTAAAAACTTTGTTGGCATCCGCGCCCCCACATAATGTGCTAAGGTATTTTTCAAAAATAATTTTGAAGTTTCATAGGCCACCTGCTCCTCCCATGAACCTTCGATAATTGATTCGTCACCAATTGATGTCGTGCCTTTATTTTCTTTTATTTTTTTTAACACTTGTTTTTCTCCATTCACTCTTAATTTATTTAAATAATTATCAAGATCTGATTCTTGAAATTTATTTGGATCTTCAGAAAAATATCGTTGATAAATATAACGAAAAAGATCTTTTCTTTCTTTGACTTGTTCTGGTGAGGTTTTTTCGGTGTCTTCAAGGAGCTTGCTCCACATTCCATCAGAGTTAATTAGATGAGCTATTCCTTCGTACCCGATTGCTTCCATTGCCTTAAAAGTTTTTGGGGCGTTGATCGTATTGTCTTTGTCCCAAACATAATGACCGTCAAAACTATAGTTCATCCGCCAGCCTTTTCTTTTGTTGGGACCGCCAACGTTGTTAATATCCATCATTGCGTCAGCAAAAACTTCCGGAAGTTTCTCTTTACCCTCTCCCCGTCCTTTTCCGGCTATAAACGCATCCATATATCTTGCCATATTATCCCAAGCCTTCTTATGATTCCATGCTCCTGGCTGACCGTGAACCGGCATAAAATAGACCATATTCCAGTTATGCTCACCCTGCCATCTCAAAGCCGTATGAAGTGGATTAAATACGTTTAGTGAAGCGGCATCGTTAGTAGAGTAAGAAGCGACCATCCCTTTTCCTTCGGCGTCAACCGGATCGGCATAGGCAGATTTTTCCGCCTCGGTTAAAAACATTCCCCGGCTGATTCCAACCGCCGAGTTGACAATATTTCTCACTCTTTCTTTGGTCAGCTCAGGATAAAAAGCTTTTAATTGATCAAAAATTTCAATTTCTAGCTTGCTATTGACTCGCTCTAATTGATTTTGAAACTGGTCGGGTCGGTGACGCCAGTCAAGCGAGGCAAAATCTTCTTCAAGAAATTTTTCATAAAGCTGATAGGCCTGCATTATATATTGACCATCAGGCAATAACATAATTTCATCAATATCCGTCCCTCTCATATTTTCGGCAAAACCGCCCAGCTGGTTATAAAAACCTTTTTCACCGGCCGGATGTCCATAGATGGCCCGGGAATTATGAAAGTATTCGGCTTTATGGATCGTGTGATCGATCTCTGTGTTTAAATGTTGAATGAAATCGCTAGTTGATATATTTTCTCCATACGGCAATGGTTTTAGACGTGGATATTTTTTTCCATCACGTTCATCAATCCAAGGTTTATCAGCTGTATGACGATATAATAGAGGTTTAATTTTTTTTAACCTTTGACATAGAGGATCATCCTCGTGAGTCTCAATCTGTCCGACTTTGGTCATCAGTGAATTAATCGCCGCTTGAATTCTCTTTTGGATCATACCTGGGCCTTGAAAAATATCCTCCTGCATTATCTCCTCATAAAATTTATGAGGCGACTTTTGTTGCAGTTCCAAAAATAATTGGTTAATGACATCCGAAACTCTACGACTAACCTCTTCCGATACTGATTCTCCCCAATGTTTTTCTACTTGTTGCTCCAAGCTGTCCCCAGGTTCAAAATTCTTTTTATTTTTTGCATAATATTCCTCTACATGATGTTTTATTTCCTCTTTTTTATGTACAACTTGATCAGGTGTGTCAAAGCCTTTTTTATTAGTGCCATTACTTAAATCTTCCATATAATCGATAAATTTTTCAGGTGAATAAAAAGTTGAAATTAACTCAAGTTGCTCGTCAGTAAATCTACTTTGATAGTATTGAATTTTATCTCGAATAAAAGGATTGTCTTCACCTCTCGATTCATTTATCATTTGTTGTTGTTCTGGCGTTAAAGCGTTTTGTGATTCTTGTGTTGGTAGGTTCAATTTTTGTCTCAGATTGTCAATCGTAGTTCCATGAGTTTCTGGATTGGCCGCAATATTACTTATAATTAACGTAGCCGCTTGAGGATTGACCTGTAGTAAATCTTTCAAACCTGCTTCAAAACTACTTAGCTGAGAATTTGGTTGTGAGAAAACTACTCCTTCAACTAACTGCTTACCAATATTGTGCTCAATATCAACGGCCCCCTGATCGGTGATTTCGCCAGTTTTAATCTTCTCGACGATCTTATCAACTATCGCCTGTGACTTTGTATCTACTACGTTTATCCCTTCATTATTCAACTCCTTAACTGTAAGAAAAATGCTCTTGGCTTTTTTGGCTCTTTCCTGTTTCTGTTCTGGTGTTTCGGGTGCTCCTGATGTGGCAGTATCATTTGCTAATTGGTCTCTTAATATAGTACCCAGTTCCGCCTGAGCTTCTCTGGCCAACTGGGCTATCAAACGACTTCTATCAGCGTCATTAGTAACATTTCTAAGGTCATTAAATCTGGCTTGATAACTGGCCTTAATTCCTGCAATGATTTGATCAGCCGCTGCCCTTGCCTGCTGTTCGGCATTTCTGCCTGGTGGATTTTGTTCAACATCACCTGGATTCATATTAATTCTTGACAAACTAATAATCATCTGTTACATTTATTATGTTTTACAGTACCCCGAGCTTGTCTCGGGGGTTTTTTTTAGGTTTTTTTAATTTGTTCTTTGATGTCTTCTAAAAATTGATAGTAATCTGCCGCTATTTTTATTTCCCAAGAAATTGTTTTTCTTGAAGAAATAACCCAAACTTTTTAAGGTTTAGTAATTGTTTTGATATTTATTTTTCTTAGATAAGCAAGGTAGCCCTTCATCTTTTCATCGTTTGTTTTTATCCCTGTATAATATTTGATTTCGAGGATATCTAATCTTTTATTAAGTAATTTAATAATTTTTTTCCAGTCTATAAACCATCCCAAATGTTTTTGAGCGTAAAACAAATTTGCTCCATCAACATAGACTCTTGCTTTTTGTTTAATCTCTTTTTTCTTAACCATATTTAAACTTTAGCAAAAACAAGGAAGCTAAACAAGTATTGCGCATATCATTCCAGCGGAGGCGGGAATCCAGTCTATCAACACATTCTATTGAAATCACCTATTTAGTCTACTACAATAAGCTCATTAGTTTTGCTTATAGAAAGGGGGTGAAAAAAATGAATAGAGAATTTAAACCGATTCAACGAGGTTTGTTAAATTTAATAGACAAATATCAAGATGGTGTAAGAGTCGATGGGGGGGGGTCCGCATACCTCTGAATTTGTAAAAAGATGCCTGACTCGCTACGGTCTTCCTGGAGCTTTCCAAAGTTATGTTCGCATAAATGAAAGAAGAGCAAATAGACAAAGAGAATTATTGGAAAGTAACTTTATTGGCGGAAAGGAACAATCTGAACTAGCAAAAAGTGTTGAGAACAAGTTATTGTCATTATTATTTGAATTTGTGGTTACGCCAGTTGAAACTGCAGCCACAATGGTTGGCCAAGGAAAAAAGGTTCAAAAACTTAATCAAAGCTTAGGAGCGGCTGATTGGGGTGATGATCATCCAGACAGTGGAGGCTATAAATATAGTAAGGAAGCTGGAAAATATGAATGGAAGGGCAATACAGGTTATCAGGGTGGTCACGGTACCCCAGGTAATCCAAGCGGATATTACCTAATCAATAATGGGGCTGAAATGCTCTCGTCGTCTATAAGATAGGTTATCACTAATAATATAAAAAAATTAGTGAGATTAATTATCTTATGAACGACCGCATTCAAGATAATATTAATTACAGTTTAAAGTAAGTTTTTATTGCACGCTCATCTTCAATTTTTTCAGCAATAATATATTTTATATACTTTGCTCCTTCAACAATTTTCTTAATCAACGTAATCTCCTTTTCACATTCGTAGGGAAATATATAGATACTTTGTTGATATCGATAAAAACCAATATCGAGCAAATATTTTCTTAAGTAATTTCTTTTATTTCTTTGAGTTTCAGGGACATCAAAAAAAACCAAAAACCATTTGCGATTCCATTTTTTTTCTTTCTTTTTGAAATCAAGAAGGGCTTTGATTGAATATTTTATGACTGTTGAATTATTTTTATCTTTTAATCGAACAAAAACTTCATTACCTTTTTCTTCCACTTCAATAATCTCTTTTCTCTCTAAACTCTCTAAACTTTTTCTAATTTTTTCCTCCTCAATGTTAAGATTTTTGACTTCTTTTAGTGTTTTGATAATTTCTTTTATTGCTAAAGGAATTATTGGCCGAAGAGGATTGCCTCCTGAGACTAAAGTCAAACCAATAATCTCTAAAATATACCAATAAAGCTGTCCCTTTTTTAATTTTATTTCCTTTACTTTCATGGTTTTGTTTTTCAATTACTATCTTATAGACGGCCGTCCAGTAGATAATGATTAATTAATCTAATAATATTAATTTATAAAATGTATTTATTTTGAAGTCAATCGTTTATAACCTACAAAAGAAAGTGTTTAGATTACTGTAGTAATAATAATTAATCGATAGATATCTTATAGACGGGCGTCTTTAAGATAAGATCTTCCAAAATAATTTTAGGAAGCTAAACAAGGAGAAAAAGCACTCTACTTTTTTATCTCAATGACGAGCTGTCTTTCCCTACCTTCTCCAACCGAAGTGGTAGATAGTTCCGGAAAGCTCTCAGTAATGTATTCATGAATTATTTTTCTCTCATAGGATGAAAGGGAGCGTATATATCCGGCGGTTCCGGTTGACTTTGTTTGTTCGACATACTCTTTTGCCATTGTTATGAGTCGTTCTTTTTGTTTTTCCCGGAAATCATTAACGTTAACAAGAATTTCTACTCTTTCATTAAACTTTTTATAAAGAATCACTTCGAGTATCTTTTGAATAGCGCGAATAGTTTCGCCATGACGACCAATTACCGTCGATACTTCCTCATCGGTTTTGATAATTACCTGAAAAATTCCCCCGTCATCGGTCACTTCTACCTCAAATTTACTAATCATCTTATTCAATAATTCTTCTGTCTCTGATTTGATTGTTGATATTTTATCCATATTATTTTTTAATAATTTTTAATTTATTATTTACTTTCCTATACTGCATTATACCCATAATCGAAAAAATATTCCAATATAAAGCTAGGCCTATTGGTAAGCTATACGAAAAGTAGCCTATCATGACCGGAAACATATACTTCATCTGCGTGTTCATCGCCTTTTGAAAGTCTCCACCACCATCTTTGTTTTTAACTGACTCGGTTTTCCCGCTTTGCTCCTTAACCGAGTCAGTTTCAGTTTTTACGGTTGGCGGCATTGATACTTGAGCTTGAAAATATTGTAGAATACCAGTAATCAAAGGAATCAATAAATAATACCAAGATCCAGCCATCTTAGGTGATTTGACTAAATCCAAACCGAAAAACCAAGAGTCAATCGTGTTAATTTTCAAAAATGAAAAATAAAGGACTTTATTAATCATAATAATAGTTTTTTCTGCATGTCCGTTTAATAAAAAAAGGTTTAAAGTATTATATAAAGCAATAAAAACCGGCAGTTGCACTATCATTACCAAACATCCTGAGGCCGGATTAATGCCATGTTGTTGATAAAGTTTTAACTGTTCCGCTTGCAGTTGCTTTTGATCATTTTTATGCTTTGCCGAAAGATTATCTAAATGAGGTTTAAGTTCCTGCATTTTTTTCCCTGTTTCTATTTGCTTTTGAAAAAAAGGTTGAAAAAGGAGACGAACAGCAATAGTCAACATAATAATTGCAAATCCAAAAGCACCAGGTAATTTAATAAATAAAAATATTTTATAAAAAATTACAAGAAGATTTAAAATTGGATTTGCAAAAAAAGGGTCAAAAATGTATTGGCCGAATAGTTTAAAAACGTCACCCATAAATAAATTTAAATTATTAACTTTAGACTGTGAGCTTCACACGGCCCTTAAACCTTCTCCTCTTCAGTACTTTTCTCCCATCATGAGAGTCCATTCGTTTTAAAAATCCATGCTTTTTGCTTCTTTTTGCCTTCTTTGGCTGCCAGGTTCTTTTCATAATTCTATAAACTTTATAACTTCTCTAGTAATATTGATCCTCTGTTAAATACTTTCCAAATCGTTTCCGTTACAAACGGAGTAAACGGATGAAGCATCTTTAGATTTTCTAAATACACTTGTCTCAATTCCTCAAGAGCTTCTATATTACCATTAATTACCTCGTCTTTCAATCGCTCAATATAAAAATCAGCAAATCTGTGCCAAATAAACTCATAAACCAATCCTAAAGCCTTCGAAAACTGATAAGAATCCATATGTTTCAAGTATTGTTTTTTTTCCTTTTTAAATTCTTTTTTTAGTTCGTTTAGAATTTTTGAATTTAAGTTTTTAAACTTGTTTGTTTCTTGTAATTTAGAATTTTGTGCTTTCAGATTTATATGAATAAATCTGCCGATGTTCCAAATTTTATTAATAAAATTTCTCATCCCAATAACTTTTTCCTCAGCCAAAGGGACATTTCCATCGGGACCGGTTCCAAAAATTAAAGAGGCGCGAAATGCATCCGCTCCATATTTATTAACCAAATCAATTGGATTAATAACGTTTCCCTTACTCTTGCTCATTTTTTGACCTTTTGAATCAACTACTTTTGACCAAAGATAGACATTTTTAAAAGGAATTTGCTTTTTTAGGTAAAGTGAAAACATGATCATTCTGGAAACCCAAAAAGGTAATATGTCTGAAAGAGTTCCCATAACATCAGTTGGAAATCTAGATTCATATTCGTCATTTTTTAAGGTGACCAGTGGCCACTGACCTGATGAAAACCAAGTATCGAAAGTATCGGTTTCCTGAAAGATCGGAAGATCGTCGTGTAGGGAAAGAGTGTAGA
>CAYIVY010000029.1:8434-9506 GCA_964366945.1 uncultured Gammaproteobacteria bacterium | reverse complement strand
CAGACAAGAAATTTACTTTTACAAGCTTCGTGTCAAAGACCGTGAACTCTTACGTTTTTTTGTATCTATTCTTTTCACAAATAATATTAAACAAAAAAGTTATCAAGGATAATCAAGCCGCTCCTCGTAAAATTATTGGAGGATCAGACGTATTGCCAGATGAGTATCCTTCAGTTGCTCTTGTCCGAAGAGAGGGAGGAGGAGATGCTACTGGAGTTTTAATTCATCCCCGCTTTGTCCTTACTGCCGCTCACGTCGTTGAGGATAATCCTGACGTTAGGGTTGCAGTCGGGATTACAAATAGAAATGACTTTAATGCCAAAGCAATCAAATCAGCAAAAATTATTCCTCATCCGAATTATAAATTTCCAGGTGATGATTATGACATTGTCCTTATTTTGCTTGAAAGAGAGATAGTTATCACAGATGACTTTCCTCCCGTTATTCCTATACTTCCACAGGAATTAATAGATAATAATCTATATAAAAAAGGAAATATAGTCACTGTAGTTGGATGGGGATGCACGAAATATATAAAAAAAATTGCACTATTTGGCTTTAATCTCCAAAAAATATCTTTACCTATCTATTCGTCCAAGAATTCTCTTAAGAGAATATTTCAGATTGGCTACGATGAGTATAATAAATCGTTAGAACATTCAACATGCTACGGCGATTCAGGAGCACCAGTATTTTATAAGAATAATGCTAGCTTATATCTGCTTGGTTCTAATATTGGGGGCACAGCAAGCGCGCATTCAAGTGTGATTAATGTTATGGTCAATACAAAATGGATAAATCAACAAATAGCACTTTATTCCTTATACCCAACTCCGACTCCTCCAGCATTTGTTACTGATAGGCAATATGATCAGCTATGGAAGATCTGCCCGCAAATAAAATCAGTAGCAGGTGAGCCAGAATGGAAAGAATGTAATGATCAAGGTGCAGGAATTGGCTGTCAATATAATCCAAATTGTAATGTTTGTGTACCATGGCCCATGACAGAAATCGCAGAGTGTTCTGATATCCAAGAGAAAATAAGACGTGTTAATATGACATCATTCCCAAC
>CAYIVY010000029.1:0-8334 GCA_964366945.1 uncultured Gammaproteobacteria bacterium | reverse complement strand
AGTGTTCTGATATCCAAGAGAAAATAAGACGTGTTAATATGACATCATTCCCAACTCAACAAATAAGGAATAGGAGAAAATTACTTAGATAAAAGTCAATTTTTTAACTCTCCAGTGTTGAAGTATCTCCGACCGGTAGTCCTAACTCTTGAGCTTTGAGAACTCTTCTCATGATTTTGCCCGAGCGGGTCTTTGGGAGTTTTTCGACAAAATCAATCTCATCAGGTGTTGCAATTGGACCAATTGAAGAGCGGACGGTCATCACTAATTCTTTTTTAAGTTCCTCAGATGGTACAATTCCTTGTTTTAAAATCACAAAGGCTTTGATTGATTCGCCTTTGACTTCATGAGGTTTACCAATAACAGCTGCCTCGGCCACTTTGGAATTGGAGACAAAGGCCGATTCAATTTCAGCCGAACCCAAACGGTGACCAGAAACTTTAATAACATCATCATTGCGTCCGACGATCCAATAGTATCCGTCCTCATCAATCTTGGCCGAATCTCCGGCAAAGTAGACATTAGGAATTTTTTCAAAATAAGTTTCTTTATAACGAGTAGGATTATTGTAAACATCGAGAAGCATTGATGGCCAAGGTTTTCTAATAATCAAATATCCCTGAGTATTGACGGGAACTTTATTACCTTTATCATCAACAACGTCGGCTTCGATTCCAAAAAAAGGCTTGAAGGCACTGCCTGGTTTGAGTGCCACTGAAGGAATTGGTGTGATCATGTGCATGCCGGTTTCTGTCTGCCACCAAGTATCCATAATAGGAATTCTTTCACGTCCGATGTTTTTATAAAACCAAAGCCAGGCTTCCGGATTAATCGGTTCGCCGACGCTCCCTAAAATTTTTAATGAAGAAAGATTATATTTTTTTATATGCTCTTCACCAAACTTCATTAAAGCCCGAATGGCCGTTGGTGCGGTATAAAATTTGGTAATTTTATATTTATCAAATCAATTTCCACCAGATCTCAATGTCAGGGTAGTCGGGTGTCCCTTCGTATACGAAGGTAGTTATTCCATTAATTAGTGGCGCATAAAGAATATACGAGTGTCCGGTAATCCAGCCGGCATCGGCCGTTGACCAGTAAATATCATCGGGCTTTATATCAAAGACAAATTTTAAAGTAGCATAAATGCCGACCATATATCCACCGTGGGCGTGAAGGACTCCTTTTGGAGCTCCGGTACTTCCCGAGGTATAAAGAATAAAAGCTGGGTCGGAAGATTCCATGACTTCGGTCAGGCAATTGGCACTTTGTTTGACCATAAGCTCGTGCCACCGAACGCTGATATAATTGGATTTAATCGGATCTAATTGGATAGAATTAGAAAGAACCTTATTTAATAACGGTGATTCTATTTTGTTTTTATTGATTTCATCCGATTCTATCTGATTAGATCTAATTTCATCTAATTTCATCCTCTCCACGACTATCACATATTTCACGGTTTTGTTTTCTTTCAATGCTTCATCAACATTTTTTTTTGATTCAACAATTTTTTTACCGTATGGATAACTATTGGAACAGATGACAATTTTTGCTCCGGCGTCTTCAACCCGATTTTTTAAGGCTGAAGCGGAAAAGCCTGAATAGACTACCGAGTGAACAGCGCCAATCTTAAGACAAGCAAGCATAGCAATAAACTGCTCAGGAATTCTTGGTAAATAGATCATGATCTTGTCACCTTTTTTTACGCCAAGTGACTTAAGACCGTTGGCGAATTTACAGACTTCATCATCCAACTGTCCATAAGTGAATTTTCTTTCCTCGCCAGTTTGGGCAACCCACAGCAAAGCAATTTTATTTTTTATATCAGTATTCTGCCATCGATCAAGGGCGTTATATACAATATTTGTCTGTCCACCCACAAACCATTTTGCATACGGAAACTGCCAGTCCAAGACTTTATTCCAGGGCTTATACCAACTGAGTTCTTTGGCAATATTTTCCCAAAAAGATTCAGGATTTTTAATAGATTCTGAATATATTTTCTCGTAGTCTTTGACGTGAGAGTTTCCGACTGTTTCTGGTGATGGATTGATAAGCATAAGTTTATTCTGACGGAAAAATTTAAAAAAAGCAATAGATAAGTTTTATTGTCATCCCCTCGTAGGAGGGGATCCAGTCGATAATTACATTTTAAAATGATATTTTAATCTGGATTCCCGCCTTCGCGGGAATGACACTTTATTTTTTATCCCTTGAATATTTTTCTGTTTAGACTATGATATTATTCATACATAAATGACTGATAAAAAAATCTTATTTAAAAAAACCCAATTTTTAAAAGAATCATGGTCTTATATTGCTCCAACCTGGGAAGAAATGGGTCAGATATGCCTTAATTTAGGAGTTGAGATTTTGGAGAGTGGTCCACGGTTTGATACTTTAATTACTCTAGCCAAAGGTGGTTGGACTTGGGCCCGTACCATGGCAGATATCTTACAGGTTTTTGAGATTTCCAGTTTTCAACTATCCTTTTATGACAGACTTTATCCAGGAAAAAAATTATCAAAACCTCTACTTCATATTCCACTGGCAACTCCCTTAGCTAAAAAAAAAGTGATTTTATTTGATGATGTCAATGATTCCGGTGACAGTTTGGAATATGCTCTAAAATATTTGAGTCACTTTGGTCCGACGTCAATTACGACCGCGACACTCTTTCATAAACCGCATGCAAAAATAAAGCCAGATTTTATAGGGAGTGAGACCGATGCTTGGATCGTCTTTCCCCATGAAAGACGCGAGGTGATTGACGGACTGGCTTTAAAATGGAAAAAAACTGGTCTTAAGATTAAAGAAATAAAGGCGAGATTAATCAAAATCGGTTTGCCGGAAAAAGAAGTTAATATATTTTTGAAATAACAGATGATTGTTATTATTGACTTTGGTTCACAGACAACCCATTTAATCGGGCGAAGGATCCGCGATCTGGGGGTGAGGTCTGAGATTATTCTTCCTAAAGATGCGCTGCAATCAATTAAAAAATTTGCTCCACGGGGAATTATTTTGTCTGGTGGACCGGCTTCTGTCTTTGGAAAAGACGCACTTTTAGTTGATAAAGCCATTTTTGAACTAGGAATTCCGGTTCTTGGAATCTGTTATGGTTTGGAAGTATTAGGACAGATGTTAGGTGGAAAAGTGGCTCCAGGAAAAAAGAAAGAGTACGGTCCGGCCTTCATTAAAATTATGGCCGGCAGGCCCACAGACTTGTTTGAAAATATTCCGAGTGAGCTCCGTGTATGGATGAGCCACTTCGATCAAGTAGTTAAACTACCTAAAGGAATGATTGGCTTGGGGTCAACATCAGCTGTTAAGTATGCCGTTTTTGCTGATGAAAAAAAGAAAATTTATGGAATTATGTTTCATCCAGAGGTCCATCATACTGAGTATGGACAAGAAATTTTAAATAATTTTGTTATAAAAATCTGTGGAGAAAATCCACTTTTAGGCACTAAAAAAATAGAGGAAATTAAAGATTATTTAAAAAAAGAAATTGGCAACAATAGGGCAGTTTGTGCTCTTTCTGGAGGGATAGATTCGTCAGTCGCCGCATTTTTAACATATCAAGTGATTGGAAAAAAACTAACCTGTTTTTACGTAGATACCGGAATGATGAGGATAGGGGAGACTGATGAGGTTATTAATACTTTCAAAAACAAATTAAAACTTCCTCTCGTTGTAATTGATGGAAAAAAAAACTTTTTGAGAGCTTTGAAGGGAGTAACTGATCCAGAAAAAAAGAGAACCGTCATTGGGGAGACGTTTATTAGAATTTTTGAGTGGGAAGCGAAAAAAATTGGAGCGAAGATCTTAATCCAAGGGACAATTTATCCGGACGTGATAGAAAGTCAAGGAACAAGACATTCTCAAAAAATTAAAAGTCATCATAATGTGGCCGGTATACCAAAAAAACATGATTTTAAATTAGTTGAGCCTTTAAGAATGTTTTATAAGGATGAAGTGAGAAAGATTGCGTCAGAGCTTAAATTTCCCGCAGAGATGATTACCCGTCATGTATTCCCGGGTCCGGGACTGGCTGTTCGCTTAATTGGTGAGGTGACGGAAAAAAAACTTGATATTTTAAAAAGAGCTGACGCAATTGTTATAGAAGAAATCAAAAAAGCTGGATTATATGATCAAATTTGGATGGCCTTTGCTGTGTTTACTGGTATAAAAACTACGGGCGTGACCGGTGATGAGCGGAAATACGGAGAACTAATTGCTGTTCGAGCCATTGAATCAAAAGATACGATGACCTCTGACTGGGTGAGGTTACCGTATGAGGTGTTAGCCAAAATTTCCGAAAGAATCACAACCGAAGTCTTTGAAGTCGTTCGTGTCGTCTACGATATTACTACTAAACCACCTGCGACGATGGAGTGGGAGTGAGTTACTCTTGACACTGTGTAATGCAGTATATACAATAATAAAGTGAAGATTCTTGATAAGAGTATAGAATTTGAGTGGAACAAGGGAAATATTGATAAAAATTGGTTGAAACACAAAGTAACCAATAAGGAATCAGAAGAATCATTTTTTGGAAAAGAAAAATTTGTTTTTAAAGACAAATTACATTCTTATAAAGAAGAAAGGTTTAGAATTTTCGGCAAGACCAAAAATAGACGAAAATTATTAGTTGTCTTTACAATAAGAGGCAAAAAAATTAGAATAATTTCGGCTCGAGATATGAATAAAAAGGAGGTAAAGTTCTATGAAAAAAAAATTGATTCTACCAAAGTTTAAGAATGAGGATGATGAGCGTGATTTCTGGGCGAAAGTTGATCTATCTGAATATTATGATGAAAATGATTTGGAAGAAGTCATTTTTCCAAATTTGAAGCCAACTACTCGTTCAATTTCAATTAGAATTCCTGAATATATGTTAAATCACCTTAAGGAAAGAGCAAATGCCCTGATGATTCCATACCAAAGCTTGATTAAAACTTATATCCAAAAAGGACTGGGATTTGATAAATAAAGATATGGAATTTAAATACTTTTCTCAAAACGGAAAAATATTACCGATTGAGCAGGCGGTCGTTCCGTATTCAAACATAGAATATGAATATGGTTTTGGAGTATACGAGACGATTCGTATTTCAAATGGTCTAATTTTTTTTTTGAAAGATCATATTGAGAGATTAATCGAGTCGGCAAAAATTATCGGTCTTTCCCATCAATTTGAGATTTCGTTTATAGAAAATAGTATTTTTGATCTTGTCAAACATAACGAGTCAGATACTTATAATCTCAAAATTCTTTTAATAGGTGCTTCAAAAAAAGAAAAAGCCAGTTTAAATATATTATGTTTGAGCCCCTTATTTCTAGATAAAAAATTATACAGAGATGGGGCGGAAATGATTACCTATAACTTTGAGAGAGCCTTTCCTCATGCAAAGACCCTCAACATGTTACAAAGTTATATAGCCTACAAAAAAGCCAAGGAATCAGGAGCGTATGATGCCCTTTTGATAGATAAAAATGGTTTTGTGACCGAGGGGACAAGAACTAACTTTTTCTGCATCAAAGACAAGATAATCTATACACCTTTTGAGAAAGATATTTTACTTGGTGTAATGAGAAAGGTAACTTTGAAAGTTGCCTTAAAAAATAACTATCAAATAGTTGAAAAAAATATATCTCTTGGTGAGATTAAATCATATGATGGCGCCTTTGTGACGAGTACTTCCTCAAAAATCATTCCTATAAAATCTATTAATGGCGTCATACTAAATTTTCCAGAGCCACTTAAGGAATTGATGAAGCTACTTAATGAATTCTTGGCAAACTGTGGCGGAAAGATGGGATAAAAAATCTCCCCTTGCATTGAAAATTATTTTCGGTATAATTAAATAATCATGAAAACTATAGCAACTCAAAATTTTTGCCAAGTCAAACTTGGTTTTTGGTTTTATTTTATCCCACTCTGTGGCGGAGGCGGCTGTAATTGTTAAAAAGTAAACAATAAGAAAGCGACCCCCGCACAAGCGGGGCTTTTTTTTGGGCTCCGTTTCCAACTATGTTGGAAATACGGAGACCAATCCTTCCGAAGTGAATCCCGATTTAATCGGGACTGAATGAAGGAGGATATATTAAGTTACAGATAATTTTATGAACATTCAAACTTTAAACAAAAAATTAACGATTATAGCCGGACCTTGTTCGGTTGACCCCGAAAATATTAGTGATATTTTCGGGATTGCCGAAATTAAGGTTGTTAATCGCTTTGGTCGAAAGCAAAAGGCTATTTTTGGTACGAGGGTAGTCGGATTAAAGTCGCGGACGTCTTTAAATAAAGATGGAAAAAATATGGGGATTGATTTTCCGGTTTTTAGAAGTAACATAAATATGTTACTGGAAGGAAAGTCGATTAATGCCCTAAAAGTTTTACCTAGTGTCAGAATTGCCAAAAACGTCATTAAAGAAACCGGAATGCTTGTGGCGGCCGAAATCATGGATCCAATGTCACAGTTACCGATTTTTGAAAGAATGCTGCCAAAGAAAAAAGTATTAATTTGGAATCCATCGGTTAATCAACTCGGTTGGCCGATTTTAAATATGGGTATCTTTGCGAAAAAAAATCAATGGTTTCTTGGTTTAAAAAATCCTAAGTGGTTTGGTGATGAATCATTGGGTCAGACGACTATGGAAAAAACCTGGATTGGCCTGTCTCATTATACCGGCATGAATGAGCCTGGTCTTGAGGAAAAGCTAATTCTAATCCATCGTGGCGTTGATATTTATAACAAAGGTGATTATAGGAATTTACCTGTTCACCAAGCAGCTAAGAGGACTAAAATTGCCACCAAGGCTAAATTATTTTTTGACCCGAGCCATATTTATGGACCAAAATTGCGAGATTCGATAGTGAAAGCAACCGTTGAGGCAATGGAGATGAGAATTGATGAAGAAAACTTTTTGTATGACGGGATTTTGATTGAAGTTGGAAGATCAAAGACGGACACGGAACAACATATAACGGTCAAAGAATTAAAAGAACTATGTTGTCAATTGGCCGAATTTCGGGATTTAACCGAACCAAATTAATATGAAAATACATATTGGAAAAAATTTATTGTCAAAAATTGGAGAGTTGTTTGATTTTTCTAAATTTTCTAAAATAGCCATCTTGACTGATGATAATATTCCTAAACAATTTATTGATGAGGTTGAAAAATCATTAGAAATAAGTCTCACAAAGATTATTATTTCACCTGGTGAAAGTGAAAAAAATATTGAAACGGTCAAAATCATTTGGGAAAAAATGTTTGAAAATGGATTAGATCGAAAATCTTTATTAATTAATTTAGGTGGGGGAGTGGTTGGTGATATGGGAGGGTTTGCCGCCTCAACTTTTATGAGGGGAATTGATTTTATAAATATTCCAACGACCTTACTTGCCCAAGTTGATGCCAGTATCGGTGGAAAGATGGGAATTGATTTTTTAGAAATAAAAAATAGTGTAGGACTATTTAGCAATCCGCTTGGAGTTGTTATTGACGTTGAGACTTTGAAAACTTTGCCGAAACGGGAATTAATCTCAGCTTTTGGTGAGATTATTAAACACGGGGTTATTTCCGGACGTGAATATTTTGACTTTGTCACTTCAAAAAAACCAGAAGAGTTTAATCAAAGCGAGCTGATTAAAATAATCAAAGAATCTATAAAAATTAAATCAGACATTGTTAATAAAGATCCGAAAGAATCGGGGTTACGAAAAGTTCTTAATTTTGGTCACACGATCGGGCACGCAATCGAATCTTTAAGTTGGAAGACAGATAAACCATTACTGCATGGCGAAGCAATTGCCATCGGTATGGTGGTCGAAACTAATTTAGCCTCATCCAACCTACGAGGTTGTACGGCTAGTGATTTTACACTAATCAAAAAAGCCATATTTAATGCTGGTTTACCAGTTAATATTCAAAATATTGATATCGAAGATATCAAAAAAATGATCCTATTTGATAAAAAAAATTCTACCGGAAAAATTAATTGGAGTTTGCCAAAAAGAATTGGGGAAGTGGTTTATAATATTAAAGTACCGAAAGAATTAATAATTAAAGCTATTGAAGAAATAATAATATGAAAATCCTTATTATTAACGGTCCAAATTTAAATATGTTAGGCAAACGTGACCCTATTAAATATGGGAAGGTTACTTTACTGGAAATTAATAAAGAGTTAAAAAAATTGACAGAAAAACTAGATTGTCAAATTGAGTTTTTTCAATCAAATCATGAAGGAGCTATCATTGATTTTTTACAAAAAGACTCATCGCGAGAAGCTGATGGGGTTTTAGTTAATCCCGGA
>CAYIVY010000028.1:0-9583 GCA_964366945.1 uncultured Gammaproteobacteria bacterium | reverse complement strand
TGCCCCAATATCTTCAATCTTGCCAAATCTTCCTTTTGGGATTCTCGCCAACATCCCCATTTTCGTCTTTTCATCAGCCAATATTCCGGTGGTCATATCAGTTTCAATCACGCCGGGACCGATGGCGTTAATATTAATTCCCCGCACTCCAAGCTCAATGGCCAGATCTTCGACCATAGCAATCACTCCGCCTTTTGAAGCGGCATAATGAGCAATGTTGCCAAATCCAACTCCCACTCCGCCTGAAGCGATTGAGGAAATATTAATAATCTTTCCTCCGGCAGGCATAATCTTAATTGCCTCTTGAACACAGAAAAACTGACTTTTCAAATTAATGTCTAATACTTTGTCCCATTCTTCTTCGGTTATTTTATCTATCGGGTTCATATAAACTATTCCGGCATTGTTCACTAAAATATTTAGCTGACCAAATTTATTCTTTACCTCCGCAAACATTTTGGCAACCTGTTCTCTGCTTGAGACATCGGCCTGAATAGAGAATGAATCACCGCCTGATTTTTTTACTTCAGATACGACTGCTTCGGCTTCTTGAGCTTTTGAATGATAGTTAATGGCGACCGATGCGCCGACCTTAGCCAAAGATAGGGCGATTCCTTTACCAATCCCTCGAGAGGCGCCGGTAACCAAGGCTTTTTTACCTTTTAGATTAAACATAGTATCCAAAAAAAAATTTATAATACATTTAAATTCATTTATTCTATACCTATTCTCGACAACATTCAAACATCTTAATAAACATTTTGCTGATTTTCTTCAGTAAGTCATTTTTTAGATAACTAAAAAACTCTTTAATGACTTTGTTTAATTTCATAGTCAATTATTATATATTTATCAATGTCATTCCCGTGAAGACGGGAATCCAAGCGTCCTGGATCCCCTCCTTCGAGGGGATGACAAACAAATTTTATTTAATAAAGTTTAGTATTAAAGATATAATTAACATTATAACAACTGTCATTACCACTCTTTGATAAGGGAAGAAAACTTTTCCGTGATTTATTTTTCTTAAAATTTTATCAGTTATTAAAGAAAGTAGAATGGTAAATAGACCAATAATCAAAAGATTGTTTACGCCAAGGTTTTTAGCTAACAACAACCCTCCTCCAATTGTAATGACACACGCCGGACACATAATTTATGATAAAATTTATCAATATAAATTGCAATCTAAAACGAAAATGAAGCCTTGTTTATTGTTTCTTTCTTGTAAGAATATTAAAGAAGCTGATAAAATTTCTGGTCAGTTGCTAAAGGAAAAACTGGTTATTTGTGCTAAAAAAATATCTATTAACTCTTCTTATTTATGGAATAAAAAAATCGAGTCAGCACAGGAAGTTTTGTTGATCATGGATTCAGTTGAAGAAAATTTTGAAAAAATCAATAAGGAAGTCAAAAAACTTCATAGTTATAAAACTTACACTTTATTTATGATCAATATTAACAAGGCAAATAAAGAAACTGTGGCTTGGTTTAAAAAAGAAATTATCCATACAACTGCGTCAGTTGGATGAGGCTAATAATGCGTACCATCTCTGACGATGTTCGAACCTATCTGACCTCAGTTATTGATCCGAAAGAAAAGACAGCTCTCCTTGTTGCTATTTCGCACTTCAAGAGACAGGAGGAGTATCAAGAAGCTGACTAAAAAATAAAACTCCTTTTATTTTGCGTATTTATCTAATATTTTAATCAACTTGTGAGGTATTTTATTTTTGAAAATAAATCTATAGCTTTTAAAAATAATCACTAGTGCTGTAACAAAAATAATTAAAAATATTATAAGTAATATAGTCATGTATCTTCACCTCCAATCAATTTTAATTTATACAATTTACCACTGGTGTCGGGGAGAGGACTTGAACCTCCACAGTCTTGCGACCACAAGCCCCTCAAGCTTGCGCGTATACCATTTCGCCACCCCGACTTTGTAACTAATATTATAGCCTACTTTCTCTTTATCGTATAAACATATGGGTAGTATAAAAACAGGGCTGGTGGGTCATCTTGAATAATCTTTTGAAACTCTTTGTATATCTTTTCTCGTTCCTTAAGATCAATTGTATTTCTACCTTGTTCCAGCAAAAGATCAATTTTAGCGTTTTTATAATTGCTAATATTACTTTTATTAAAACCAGTTTGAGTTGAGTGCCAAAAGTAATATTGATCTGGATTATTTGGTAAATTCCAAAAAACCAAAAGCAAATCAAAATTATCAGGTTGATCATATGTGATCATGTTAATATCAATATTCAGACCTGTTTTTTTTATTTCGCTGGCAATGTTATCAGCCACATCATAATAGTCATAAGAAGTTAATAGATTTAATTGAGCTGATTCTGTGGCTTCAATTTCTTTTTTAGTAATTTTTGTTGCCGTCTCAATATCATAAGCATTTGCCTTGAGAAGAGGGTTATATGCCCATGAGAAAGGTGGAATCGGACCTTGAGCTAATTCACCAAACTCAGACAGTTTTTGATAATCAATCATCATCGAAAAAGCATTTTTGAAATCTTTATTTGCAAAAGTTTTATTTTTGTTATTAAAAAATAGAGTCAATAGTCGGGTGTAGTCAACTGATTTGACTATCTGGCTATTTTTCCAGTTAACAAAAGTGTCCGCTACAGATTTTTTGGTCAGAGTCATTTCGTTGATTTCGCCTTTTTTATAAGCTGTAATCAAATCTGAATCATTATTATAAAATTTATACTTAACTGTTAGCAGATCTTTAGTATTTGGAACAAGGGTCAGCTCTTTAAGTGAGCCGTTAATAAATTTATGTCTCCCTAGTTTATAGAAACCTGCAATACCGACTAAAGGCGCCCTAATGAGCGGCTTATTCAAATAAGTCGGGAAGATTGCTAAGGGTTTATTCAAATAAAAATCAATCACATTTTTGTCAATTACTTTTATTTTAATATCATCAAATTGATAATTAATATCGTAAGCCGTAAACTTCTTATCATCATTCCAAAGAAGGTTATTCTTTAAATAAAAACGATATTGCTTACCTTGATCTTTCACTTCCCAAGAATTAGCTAAAACCGGAATAATCCCGCCTCTTTCATCAAGAGCGACCAAACCATTGGAAACTTTTATCATTATCTTGTCCGGCAGATTAGTAAAATCATAATTACCCACAATGCCAATTGTTTCCTGTTTGCTGAAAATTAATTTTAGATATGGAGAAACCGATAAAAAACCGATTAAGCTTATAAAACCAACAAAAAAACTCATCAAAATCAGCCGGGAATTTTTTTTAATAAACTCGAGGAAAAGCCAGTAGTAATAACGGAATATTTTTTTCTTCATTTAACAAAAAGATTAATCAGAGAAACCACAAAAAATATTATGATAAAAATCATTGTTATCCAAAGGATTATTTTTTCCATCCCTCGTCTTGTTTGGAACATCTCACCTCCACCGCCCCAGGCACTTCCCAAGCCGGCCCCCTTTCCTTGAACTAAAATAAAAATAATAATTAAAACACTTAAAACAATATTAAGTATTAAAAGAAAATTCCTCATATAATTGTTTCTAATAAATTGATAATGGTGGAAATCGAAAAAGATGAAATAAAAATATTAGATAAACTAGAGATCTTCATCTGCGTTAAAACTATGCCAAACAACTGAATTCCTGGGAAGACCCATTCGTCGATATTAATAAGCTGAAAACGATTCAAGAGAAAATAGAAAATACCCGCATAAAAAATCACCGAGAAAAAACCCAAAGTAAGAATATTCAAAGGTAAAAGAATCAATTTACTGACCGGAACAATCAGATAATAGACAGCTGCAATAATCAAAGCGGTTTTTAAATAAACAAAAAAATCCGCTTTAATAATAAACCCTTTATTCCAAAGCGAAGTTAAGTAGATAGCTGCCAGAGAAAAGATAATCATCCTAAAAATTTTCTTCATAATAAGATTATAACAAAAAATCTTTACTTCTTAAAAACAGATGGTATTTACGGGCAAAACGGTGCGACTCATCACGAAGGATCCTGATAATATTTAAGACTTTACTGTTATTTTTTAAAAATAAATTAGGAAAACCATCAACCCCAACAATCACACGGTCAGGATTTTTAGCAATACCCAACAGTGGAATATTAATTTGATTTTCTTGAAAAACTTTGATGATCGCTTTTATTTGGGGTCGTCCACCGTCAATTATAATTAAATCCGGAAGCGGCCATGGTTGTTTTAACCGCCTGCTGATCACTTCTTTTAGTCTGTCAAAATCAGATCTCAAACCAGCCTGTTTGATTTTAAAACGTCGATATTCACCTTTATCTATTTGACTATTTTTCATTACCACCATTGAACCAACTGCTTGGCTCAACCCTATATTGCTAATATCATAAGTTTCAATCCGAGCCAGTTTAACTAATTGAGAAAAATATTTTTTTAAAACTACCAGCATTTCTTTTAATTTATTTTCATTATCATTGGGAAAAAATTCTAAATCATCTCTTAAATCCAGTAAACGATCGAAGCGTAGCATTTTATTACGAACAACTATTGCTTCTTCATATTGATTATTTTTTGCTAATTCATTTAACCTTTGTTTCATAGCTTTAATAATAGTTTTTGTATTACCCTTGAGGATTGAAACGACTTGATTAATATATTTCTTATACATTTTTTTTAAGATTTGGTCTGTCTCATCTGTACGATTATTTATTTCATTTGGACAGGGATTACATAAGCCGATTTTGGAATAGAAACAGGCTTTGTTACTGATTTTTTTTTGGGTACAAAAGGGGATTATTTTCCTAATGTCCGAAATAATCGTTTCAGCAATTTTTGTTGAGGAAAATGGTCCAAAATAAAGACTCTTGACATCACTTTCTTTTCTTACTAAGAAAACTTTGGGATATTCATCTTCAAGGGTAATTTTAATATACAGTGGACTCTTGTCATCTTTCCAAATCGCATTATATCTTGGTTGAAGTTGCTTGATTAATTTTGCCTCTATTATTAAGGCTTTGAACTCTGACTCAACCACAATGGCTTCAATCGCATCAGAATTCTTAATTATTAATCTTTCTTTATTATCTAATTTTGCATCTTCTAAATGAGAAGCCACTCTAGCCTTGATATTTACCGACTTGCCAATGTAGTTAACGATTTTATCTTTTTTAAAAAGATAAAGTCCGATTGTACTGGGTAAATTTTTTATTTGGTTCTTATTGATCATCACGTTTCATTTTTACTAACAATCTATATATTAAAAATAGAGCTGATAAAATAAGAATAATAATAATGACTTTGATTATTAAAGTATAGATAAATGGGATAACATTAATCTTTTGTTCTAAAAGCTGTTTTTGCAAAACATTAATAATTAGTACTCCTTGGGCCCTTTTATTTTTTTTCTGAGATGAATAATCGAAAGTAATTAATCTTTTTTCTAAGGGGGCTAAAACAGGAATGATAAATTTTCCTTTCACGATTGAAATATTATCTGCTTTTACCTCAACCGGAACCTGCCAAAGATAACTATTGCCACTATTTTTAATAGTAAACTTTCCTCGATAGGTTTTGTCGTCAGAAATAGTTGTTGGAAAACCAATTCCTTCAATAATAATCTTCTTTTTTTCCTCTGGATCATTGATAACTGGTTTGATTGATACATCGCGAGAGTTTTCAATTTTATACATACCAGCCGGCATAGGATAGTCTGGATTTTTTCCATGAATAACAAAAGCTATATGATTGAGATCAAACGAAGAAAAATAATCAATCCCTGAAGTATTTTCCCAGGTTGGATCAACCGATACCCAATTTTCTGTTTTTAAATCATAGTACTCAGGCCAAGCGTGTAAAATGTCAGAGGATAAAGATAATGGTTGGAGTTTTGGGTCTAAAGAAAAGCCATAACCTTGTATCTCCCGACTATAGATACCTTTTTCCCGGGCGATCGCGATGAAAAGATCGGTAAACTCCATACAAACTGCTTGATCCGGATGAGATAAGACAAAGTCTGCTCCCAAACGCTTATTTTGTGAGTTGATTTTAGTATAGCTGTATTTAAGATTATTGGTAACAAAGTCGTAGATATCTTTTGGGCTATTTATATTTTTGATAGAATCAATTTGACCTATCTGCCAGTATTTTTTTGAAGTTAAAAGATAATTTTTTTGTTGATTAATCATCTTTCTCTCTATTGGAACTACTTCATCTCTCGCCTTAGTATAGATCTCAATATAGCTTTTATAAGCGATCATCTTTTTTTCTAATGGTTTAAGAAAATATTTTCCAAGATAGTTTCCGTCTTCATCGAGCCGAACCGATTCCGGCGTCGGACTAATTGACTGAATAAAGGTTTTTTGAAAAACAGTATCAGGCGGAAAAGCAACCTCCACAAATACCGGATATACTTGATCATTTTTTAAATTATAAGTTAAATCTGTCTGGTAGACTTGGCTATTACCGAAAACTGCGTAGATAGTCTGAGTCTTTGGATTATTCCAAAATATTTTATTACCGGAAATAGAATCTGGCTTGGGTTTGGCAATAGAAATTTTTTTACTGGTTGCCTCCGGTAGATTAACTACCACTTGATAAGATTCATCTTGAGTATTTTCAATTACTGGCAAAAATACTTCCCAAACTTTACCATTGACCTTAAAAAGATTAGCTTGATCAAAATTCAAAAAAAAAGTATTGACTGAATCTTTGCCAATAGTTGGATTAGAAAACTCTAGTTCTATTTTAGTCTTTTGTTCACTAACTGTTGTTTTTGGTAAAATTGATCCACCATCGTCAGAAGCTTTGAGATTACTAATCGAAAAAGTATTTGGAAAACTTATTGCAAATTTATTGACATAGACGTCACTTCTTAAATTGGTAATTTTTATTTTAAAATCAACTTGAGAATTTAAATTATCTTGTGATTGAGAAAGATGATATTCCACTTGATAGTCAGTTTTGAAGTCAGCGGCAAGAACGCTTGTAGATGATAGATGAAAGATGATAAATGACAGAAGAAAAATAAAAAAATATTTAGTTAAAAACTTCATATCGATTATTATTTCATTTTACTTAAATACTCTCCAGTATACGAATTTTTCGTTTTATAAATACCATTAAGTTCTCCTTGATAAACAACTTGTCCACCCTTATCTCCTCCAACTGGACCTAAATCAATTATATATTGACAGTTTTTGATCACGTCAAGATTGTGTTCAATAACAATTACTGTATTACCCCGATTGACCAACTCATTAAGTGTGTGAAGCAGTTTTTCGATGTCATAAAAATGGAGACCAGTCGTCGGCTCATCAAGAATATAAATGGTCCGACCCGAATCACGACTAGACAGTTCATTTGCTAATTTTAACCGTTGCGCCTCACCTCCTGATAATGTTGGTGCCTGTTGACCTAATTTCAGATAACCTAAACCAGTTTTTTGTAAGAAACTTAATTTAGAAAATACTTTAAAATGACTATTAAAAAAATTGAGCGCTTCATCAACGGTCATCTTTAAAATATCATAGATATTCTTTCCCTTAAACTTGACCTCAAGTGTTTCTTTGTTGTAGCGATTTCCCTGACAAACATCACAGATGATATAAACATCAGCTAAAAATTGCATTTCAATCTTTATAACTCCAGCTCCTTGACATTTTTCACAACGACCACCTTTGACATTAAATGAAAATCGACCTTTCTCGTACCCTCGCTCTCGCGCATCAATGGTGGAAGCAAAAATTTCTATTATTTCATCAAAAAATCCAATATAAGTAGCCGGATTGCTCCGAGGTGTTCGACCAATTGGTGATTGGTCGACTAGATGTGCCCTGTCAAGGTATTGGTAACCCTCAATCCTTTTAAATTCTCCAATCTTTTCCTGAAAATAACCGTCCAAATAATACTTTAAAGCCGGATAGATTGTCTCGGTAACCAAAGAAGACTTCCCAGATCCAGAAACTCCAGTCACTCCAATCAAATTACCTAAAGGTATTTTAATATTAATATTTTTTAAATTATTATGAGTAATTCCTGAAAATATCAACTGGCCATGATTATTTTGTACAGGGCGACTGTTTTTATCCCCGATGGTTATCCTCTTTTTTCCAGTTAAATACTGGCCAGTTAAACAAGTTTTTGACTTGCTCATTTCAGAAAGATTACCAATAAAAGTTATTTTTCCTCCGTCTTTACCGGCTTTTTCTCCCAACTCAATTAAGTAATCAGCAGATTCTATCGTCTCTCGATCGTGCTCTACAACAATTAAACTATTGCCCAAATCGCGGAGATTCTTTAGGGTAATTATTAAAGAAGCAACATCTTTTGGATGAAGCCCAATTGACGGTTCATCTAAAACATAAAGAACGCCTGTTAGTCCGCTCCCAATCTGAGAAGCCAATCTAATTCTCTGTAACTCTCCACCAGATAGAGTTCCTGCCCTACGACTAATTGTCAAATAGGATAGGCCAACATTATTGAGAAAATTTAACCTGGTTAGAATTTCTTTAATTATAGGTTTGGCAATTTGATTTTCAAAAACTGATAAAATCGCTTCTAATTTCTCCTTAAAATAATTAATTAAGCTATCAATTGATTGGTCGGATATTTTGACAATATTATTCTTATCAATCGTGATTGCCAAAATTTCCGGTTTTAGTCGTTGTCCTTTGCATTTTGGACAGGTTTCTTCGCGCATATATTTTTTGATTTCCAGCGCTGAATAGTCACCTTGAGTTTCAACATATCTTCGTTCTAATTCGTTGATTATCCCGGTAAATTTTTCAGTTATCGTGGTTGATCTACCAAAGCGATTAGTCCCATTTACTCTATAAATTTTATCCGTACCCTTAAGCAAGGTATCTATCTGTTTACTGGTTAGTTGATTGACAGGTTTATTCATGTCTACACCCTCCTCTTCACAAACTTGCTTTATTAAACGAACATACCAGGTTTCATGGAAAAATAGTTTATTAAAAGGCAGAATTCCACCCTCAAGAATGGAAAGATTTTGATTTAAAATCAAATCTTTATCAACGGCAAAGATTGTTCCAATTCCGCGACAGTTTTCACAAGCTCCAAGAGGCGAATTAAAAGAAAACATTCTTGGCTCTATTTCCGGCAAAGACAGATTACAAACCGGACAGGAAAATTTTTCCGAAAAAAGAAAATGATTTTTATCGGTTTTTAAAACGACTAAACCGGCCGATAAATTTAAAGATTGTTCAATCGAATTGACTAATCTTGATCTTAAATTGGCTTGAAAAATATCACTCTTTGATTCTTTATAACTAAATGAGATCGTGTCCATGACTGCTTCAATACTATGTTTATTGGATTTAATCAAATTAATTTCATCATTTGAACTGAAAGGCTTACCATCAACAATAATTTGATTTAATCCTTTGGAGCGTAAATTATCAAAAAGTTCCTTAAACTCGCCTTTTTTATCTCGCACAATTGGAGACATAATATGAAACTGTTTTGGTTTAGTTTTGTCACTTTGAACTTGTTTTAGAATCTCAATAAAAACTTTTTCGACTATCTCATCGACCGACATTTTACTGATAGATCGGAAGAGCACACGTC
>CAYIVY010000027.1:0-9589 GCA_964366945.1 uncultured Gammaproteobacteria bacterium | reverse complement strand
ATGTGTGCTCTTCCGATCTTTTGGGAAAAAATTATACTTGGTTTGAAAATATTATTTGTTTTATACGCCGAATTCCATATCAACTTATAAAAGAACCAAGAGCAATTTTACATATTCTAGAGGGATTTATATATGCCAAAGGAATTAAGTGTCATTCCCGCGTAGGCGGGAATCCAAGCATTCCTGGATCCCCGTTTTCACGGGGATGACAAACTGATTAATATGAAAAATATATTCAAATTTATTAAAAAAAATATTTTTTTTATTGCTGTAACTACATTCTTAATCTTTATTCGTTTTTACAGAGCTGGCGATTTTTTTAGTTTTAATTTTGATGAAGAATATCAAGCCCATTTGGCTTTTGAGCAAGTCAAAAATTTCCATCTTATCTGGATTGGAGTTTCCGCCTCAAAT
Organism: uncultured Gammaproteobacteria bacterium; assembly: GCA_964366945.1. Classification (GTDB taxonomy): domain Bacteria; phylum Patescibacteriota; class Microgenomatia; order UBA1406; family GWC2-37-13; genus GWC2-37-13. The sequence continues at coordinate 9,175 of CAYIVY010000027.1, read as the reverse complement.
ATTGGTTATTATTTGGGTCCTGGTTTTACCTACCTTAACGCCTTATTATTTAAACTAACAAGCGGGGATCCAATCTCTCTTGCTTACTTTGCCCCCTTAATTGGAGTATTGACCGGACTTAGCTTGTATTTTGTTGTCAAAGAAATTTTTAATAAGAAGGTTGCGCTTCTTTCAATGATTTTTTACCTTGGATCGACGCTCGTCAACTTTTATGATCGTCGTTTTTGGAATCCTCTCCCTATCCCTTTTATTACTATCTGGCTTTTTTACTCGTTATTTAAAGCCCAAAAAGACAGTCGATATTTTATTTTGACATCGATTTTACTGGCAACTAGTTTACATGTTCATCTGGCTCTTCTTGTTTTTTGGCCGGTTGTGCTTTTTTTTGTAATAAAAAACCTAAAAAAGATTTCCTTTAAAACCTGGATTATAAGTATCGGATTATATTTAATAATTATTTCTCCATTAATCGTTTTTGATTTTGTTCATAACTTTGATAATCTGATGACGCCGCTTAGATATATACAAAATAAAAACATTGAGCATCAAAAAATAACAGTTGCAACTATTAGCAGTCACTGGCATGTATGGATTGCGAGTTTATCACGATATTGGTATATAAAACCGGTGACTGACATTCAAAACGAGCAATGCTTAGGTCAACAATGTCTGATTACTCCTGGAAAAATTTGGTTAAGCTTACTATCGCTTGTATCAATTATCTATCTAATTTTTAAATCTTTTAAGGACCGAAAAAAGCAGTATCTTATTTTAATGACAGCTTTCAGTATGATTTTTTTTATTTTTTACCCGGGTTATTCTGCTGAATATTATTTATTAAATTTTTTTGTTTTGTTTTCAGTAATATTAGGCTTATTTTTTGAAAAATTGCCTAATTGGTTGACAATAATCGTAGTTTCTCTATTTATTAATTTTAATTCATTAACAATCATAAATAGCACTCAGGCAAAATTTGGGTTAAATACAAAAAAAATTGGAATAAAAAAAGTAATGGCAGTAATTGCTGATAAACCATATGCATTGGAAAACTATGGCAAGGATCCAAGAAAATATCATTCTTATGGCGGGTGGAGATACCTATTTAAAATTTATGGCAAAAAACCTGTGCAATCTTTTGCTGATGAATTTTTCGGTTGGATTTATCAAGATGAAATCAGTAATCAAAAGCCAGCTTATCGTGTAGTCGTCTCTGAAGATATTGAATATAAATCTTTAGCAAAACCAGTATTAAGATTTAAGCAGGGAGCATATTATTTTTATGTTTTTAAATTCCAATAGAGTCGCAACATTTATCTTGTTGACATGCATCAGCCTTATTCTACTTTTACAACTACATAATCTTTCGCTATTTGCTTTTTCTCGAGGGTTTGATGCTGGTGGCCATATTGAGTATATAAACTTTCTGAAGCAAAATATGCGCGTCCCGCTTGCGTATGAGGGATGGGAGTTATACCAACCACCTCTTTATTATTTTTTAGTTGCATTTGTATCCTCACCCATTGGAATAAAAATTTTCAGTTTTTTAATGTGGTTATTGCTTACGATTACTTCATATAAATTCTTTCAAAAAAAGTTTAACGATATTAATATTTCGTTTATTGGAACTTTTATCACATCTTCCTTGCCAGCTGTACTTTACCTCACCTACACAATAAGTAATGAATTTTTTTCAGGAGTTCTTATCAGCATTGCACTTGTCCACTATGTTTCTTTTTATAAACCAACAAATAATTCTAAAATTATATTAGGCATTTTAATAGGTCTTTCCTTTCTCGCTAAAGCAACTGCATTTGTGTTGGTACTATCAATTGCTATAGATCGGTTTATTTTGGCTCGCTATCAAATTATTAAAACAGCAAAGAACTTATTTCTTCCTTTCGGGATATCTTTTTTAATGAGCGGATGGTTTTATCTTCGAAATTGGATTTTATTTGGAGGTCCGTTTATTTCTTCCTATAACTTTCCAAAAATATATCCGCTTATGCAAACTATCGTTCCCCGGAATCTTGCCTTTTTTCTTTCACTAAAAGGCTTTTTAACAATGGATTTATTTCGTTCTCATCATTATTCTTTTTTGTCCGGAACTTTTTTCTCTTGGTTTTATGATGGACATAATATAATTATTCCTGTTCAAGAATTTTCTAAAATTGGGGTGATTCTTGTTTTATTTTCTTTGCCTATCTTCATATTTTTTCTTATTGGATATGCTAAAGAATATTTAGCCAAAAAAAATAAAAATGTAATTTTCCTCCTTTATTCAACTTTATTATTTATTGGATATATTGCCTATAATTTTCGCTTGCCATATTATTCAACGGTCAAGAGCGTTTTTTTGATAAGCGTAATCATCCCTTTTGGATATTTTTTTATAAAAGGAATTATGCCTTATAAAAAATATCTTTTTTACATCTCCTTGTATATCGCTTTCTATACTATAATTTTGATAAGGAATTTTTGGATATTAAAATTTTGGTATATTGGAACTTAATATGCAAACGATCACTGCCGTTATACCAACCAAAAACGAAGAACTAAATATTAAGAGATGTTTAAAAAGTGTTTTATGGTGTAATAAAGTTTTGGTTATCTCAACGGGAACTGATAAGACGGCAAAGATCGCCCAAAGACTTGGAGCGGAGGTGGTGGAGAAGAGTATTTCCAACGTTGATAATTTTGAAGAAGTTCAAAAGAATCTCAATTGGGCAATTAAAACATGTTCGACCGATTGGATTCTCCGAGTCGATGCTGATGAGGTAGTAACACCACAATTACAGAAAGAAATAAAAGATATAATTGGACAAAGTCAGATAAAATTAGATAAAACTAGTAAAAAAAACTCTGATTCTATCCGATTGCATCCGATTGCATCCGATTTCGTTGCTTATGGAATCCCTCGTCAGCAAAATTTTCTCGGGATCTTCTTAAAAGGTGGGGATTGGGCTTATGATAGATTAATAAGATTATTTAGGCCAAAGTTCTGTCATTATGATCCCATTGTCAAAGTCCATGAACAGTTCAAAGTTGATGGTAAAATCGGATATTTAAAAAATTCACTTTTGCATTATTCTCACCCTGATAAAAAAACTTTGCTTAAGAAATTTGATTCTTATACCAACCTTGAAGCTAAACAGCTAAAGGAAACAAAACTCTCAGCTTTTTTAAAACTTATTTTTGTTCCTCCATATATATTTTTAAGGTGGATGATATATCATCATGGATACAGAGATGGATGGGTAGGGCTACAGGCAGGCGCAATGCGTGCTTATTATGACCTGTTGCTTTATTACAAGTTTATTCGAAACTAAAGACTTCGTACATATGAAAAATAAATATTTGATCTATATTTTAATAATATTTATTTTCATCGCTATCCGCTCGCTTCATTTTGTTGAAGCTCTAAATTTCTCCTCTGACCAAGGTAATGGATTTGCCCATATTCTTGAAATGTGGAAAAATAAAGAAATCACCCTCGTGGGTCCTGGAAGTTCTGTTACTGCTGATAATAAGTTGCTATTACAGGGGAGCATTATCTATTATTTTTCCCTTATCTTTGCCATCCTTGGAAAATTTGACCCAATTGTCTCTTCATATATTTTTATGGTTTTTTGTTCATTTGGAATAATACCCTTATATGAAGGAATGAAAAAATTAGCTAACAAAAAAGCAGCTCTCCTGATGGTAATCCTTTATACATTACTACCTATGTTTATAGATTATACTCGTTTCTTTTTTGGGCCAAATTTTTTAATACCGCTTTCCACAATTCTTATATATTTTATGGGACTTTACAAAATAAAACCTAAAATAACTTATTTATTTTTCATATTTGTATATACAGGAATCTTAATGCAGTTTCATTATCAGATTGCAATTGTGTTATTAATCATATTTGCATACTACTCATATATAAAACGTTTCAATATAAAATATATTTTGATTATGATTGGGGGATTTTGTGTCGGTTTTTCCCCGATGATTTTATTTGAACTAAAAAATCAGTTCTATAATCTACATGTCATTAGAGACTATTTGTTTAGCTCAAAATCTCATAGTGGCAGCCCATTACAAATTCTTCCACATCGATATTTAGCGATCAGCATTTTTTTACTTGCACTTATAAGCACCTATTTTCGGAAGTATATTTCGTATGTAATAATAATTATAATTACTGTAGTTTTTCTTATTTTAGACGCTTACATTTACTTCCCAAAACCTTCACACGGTTTTGGTATGTCAGCAAATTGGAACTACTTAATGGAAAAGAAAGCATATCAGATAATCAAATCACAGAATGTTAAAAACTTTAATATCGTCAATCACGTATATGACAACTTATCCATGGTTATTAAATTTCATTTAAAAAAAGATGAGGTTAAATTAAATTATGAAGATTATTATCATAACGATTATCTGTATGTAATTAGTACAAATGAAGATGTCTTTAATGACCCTGCTTATGAGCTGAATACTTTTGTACCAAATGCGTTAATAATGAGTTGGAGACTAAATGATACATATAATTTGTATTTATTTAAACGATTAATCTCAGCTTCATAAATTCATTTATAGTCTTTTTAACATAGTCCATCATCTCATCATTAATTCCCGGATAAACTCCAAGCCAAAAAGCGTTACTCATGATAAGATCAGCATTTTTATGATCACCAACAATTTTAAAACTCTTTTTGCGATTTATATAAGCCGGGTGACGAAGCAAATTACCAGAAAAAATATTTCTCGTCCCAATTTTATTTTTTTCTAAATACTCTGTCAATTCGTTTCTTGAAAATGGCGCTGTTAGTCTAACAATTAATGGAAAACCAAAATAACTAACCTCTTCATTCTTGTCGTTTTTCATCAAGATAAAATATTTTTTGTATTGACTAAAGAAGTCATATAGAATCTTATAATTCTCCTGTCTCTTTTTTATAAAGCCTGGTAGCTTCTTAAGTTGAGCAACGCCAATGGCTGCCTGAAAATCCGTTGACTTTAAATTATATCCAATCTGGGAATATATATATTTATGATCATATCCATATGGCAGTTCCCCAAGTTTCCAACCAAATCTTTTTCGGCAAGTATTATCTTTCCCAGTATCACACCAACAGTCGCGTCCCCAATCACGAAACTGCCTAATTGACTTATTTATGAGAGAATTATTAGTTACAACAGCTCCGCCCTCGCCCATGGTAATTTGATGGGCTGGATAGAAACTAAACGTAGCAATGTCGCCATATGAGCTCACAAACTTTCCTTCATATTTTGAACCTAGTGCATCGCAGCAATCTTCGATCATCCAAAGATTATATTTTTGAGCTAAATTTACAATTTTTTTTAAATTATATGGTTTGCCGAGTGTATGAGCAATCATAATTAATTTGGTTTTTTTTGTGATAGATTTTTCAATTTGCGAAACATCAATATTGAGAGTGTCACGTTCGGCGTCAATAAAAATTGGTTTTAAACCGTATTGAATGCCGGGATTGACCGTGGTAGGAAAGGCGACTGAACAAGTGATAAATTCGTCTCCGGCTTTAAGCTGTCTATCACCAAAAACTGAAGAAGTCAAGGAGGCCAGAGCAACTAGATTTGCAGATGAGCCAGAATTAACTAGGGAAACATAGTTGACACCAAGAAATTTTTTAAACTCTCTCTCAAATTCTTTTGCCCATTTTCCTTCTGTCCACCATCCTTCTTTGGCTGCGGAAATTGCATTATTTATTTCTTCATTATCAAAAATTTTACCAGAAACAGGCACGTAAGTTTCACCGGGAACAAATCTATTCATTATTACAATAATAACATTAAAAATTATATTTAATAAACAAAAATAAAGTTGACAATATTGTATAATAAAATCGAAAAAAATGAAAAGTACTAAAATAAAACTTTCCGACTACGTAATTAAATTTATTGAAAATCTTGGTGTAAAACATATATTTCTAATTTCTGGCGGCGGGAATATTCATCTGGTCGATTCCCTTGGAAAAAGTAAAAAAATTAAATATATCTGTAATCATCACGAGCAAGCTTCAGCTACAGCTGCTGAAGCATACGCAAGAGTTAAAGGATTTGGAGTTTGCTTAGTTACCACTGGACCAGGGGGCACCAATGCAATTACCGGCGTTCTTGGCGCTTATCAAGATTCTATACCTATGCTTATTCTATCAGGACAGGTAAAAAGAGAAATAATCGGAGCGGGAAAAATTACCAGACAATTTGGTGATCAGGAAGTTAATATCGTGGATATTGTAAAACCGCTTACTAAATATGCCGTCACTATAATGAACCCTTTGGAAATCGGGTATCAACTAGAAAAAGCAGTTTTTATTGCCAAAAACGGTAGACCCGGACCAGTGTGGATTGATATTCCGCTTGATATTCAAGGATCTTTTATCGAAACTAAACAGTTAAAAGAATTTGATCTCGCAGAAATAGAATCCGATTATGGTACTGATAAACAAAAATTAAAAGAGCTTGCAACTCAAACAATTGACAAAATTAAAAACTCAAAAAGACCGGTTCTGTATGTTGGAAATGGGATTAGATTAGCCGGGGCTGAAAAACAATTTTTGTCGCTCATTGATCTTTTAAAAATTCCCGTGTTAACCAGCTATGCCTGTTATGATCTTTTACCTTCTTCTCATCCTTTCTTTTTTGGCAGGGGACATTCTTTTGGACAAAGGGCAGGTAATTTTGTTTTACAAAATAGTGATCTGTTACTTTCGATCGGGGCAAGACTTGATATCCGAACAATTGGTTTCACCTACAAAGCATTTGCCCGAGCCGCTTATAAAATAATGGTTGATGTTGATATGAAAGAAATTAAAAAACCGATCCTCTCAATTGATCTGCTGATAAACTTTGATGCTAAAGATTTTATTGAAGAAATGATTAAACAAATTAAAGAAAATCCGCTTAAACTTAAAATCAGCTATTGGTTAGACTATGGAAGAGAATTAAATAAAAAATATCCGGTGGTTTTGAAAGAATATTGGCGGGAAAAAAATTATGTTAATCCTTACTGTTTTATAGAAACAATAGGGAAGCATCTTCAACCAAATGAGTTAATTGTTGTTTCCAACGGTGTTGGTCCTTTGAACTGTATGTATCAGGCATTTTATGTAAAACCCGGACAAAGAATCATATTAAATAATGGTTGTGCACAAATGGGCTATGGACTGCCGGCAGCCGTCGGAGTGGCTTTTGCTGCAGATAAGAAACAAAGAGTCATCTGTTTTGACGGTGATGGCAGTATCCAGTTAAATATCCATGAACTCCAGGTCATGAAGCATCACAATCTTCCTATCAAATTATTTATTTATACTAACGATGGTTATCTTTCCATAAAAAATACCCAAAATAATTTATTTGCCGGTAAACATGTAGCGGTTGATAAAGAGTCAGGTGTCAGTTGTCCGGATATTGTAAAAATCGGAAATGCTTATGGAATAAAAACCGAACGGATTAATAATCACACGGACATGGAGAAAAAAATAAAAAAAGTCTTGGCTTACCCCGGGCCAATCATCTGTGACATTAACGCTGTCAGGCAACTGACGCTTTCACCAAAACTCATGGCCAAAAAACTACCTAACGGTCAATTTGTTTCTTCTCCCCTTGAAGACATGGGCCCATTTTTACCAAGGGAAGAATTTGAGAAAAATATGTTAATTCCGTTGTGGAAAGAATAAAAAATGAATAAAAAAACAGTTTTTATCACCGGAGCCGCTCGAGGAATTGGTCAAGCCATACACAAAAAACTCAAAACAGAAAATTACAAAATAATTGCCCCCGCACGTAAAGAGCTTGACTTAAGTAATAATACTTCGATTAATGGATACTTCAAAACACATAAAAATTTAAAGATAGATATCTTGATTAATAACGCCGGAATAAATTTGCCAACTTGGATAGACAAATTAACTGATGACAATGTTAATCAACATACTCAAATCAATCTTATTAGCCCCATAAAACTTATTAGCGCCTTTGTTCCTAATATGAAAAAGAATAAATGGGGACGCATAATAAATATTTCTTCAATTTTTGGTATTGTTGCCCGTGGCAAACAAATAATGTATACGGCAACAAAACATGGTATAAACGGAGTGACAAAAGCTTTGGCTCTTGAACTTGGGCAATATAACATTTTAGTTAATTCTGTCTGTCCCGGTTTCACTAATACTGATTTAATTAAACGAAATACACCGGAAAAAAATAATATACTTATAAAAGATATACCTCTCGGTCGATTTGCCGAACCAAAAGAAATTGCCGAATTAGTTTTATTTTTGATTTCTGATAAAAATACTTATATTAACGGACAGTGCTTAACAATAGACGGCGGCTTTACCTGTCGATAAATATGGATAAGTTAATTATCAAATCGCGTATCCGTGATTTCTCAGTTGAGTTTGTTGATGACTTTTCTTTTATTGACGAACTTTTAGGTATTAAAGACTATGTTGTCATCATCGGACAAATCGTTTATAAATACTACAAAAATATAATTTTTAATCAATTTCCCAAGGATCGTCTCATCATTCTTAAATTAAATGAACAAAGAAAAACTCTTGCTACCGTAACGGAGATATATAAAAAACTGCTTTTTTTAACCGCCAAAAAAAATCTTACTTTGATTTCATTTGGAGGAGGTATTAATCAAGACGTTACTGGTTTTGTTGCCTCAACTCTTTATCGAGGTATTAATTGGGTATATGTCCCAACAACAATTTTAGCAATGGCTGATAGCGCCATTGGGCTAAAGACATCTCTTAACCATGAGTCTTATAAGAATGTTTTAGGAACCTTTTATCCTCCCACTAAAATTTATATATGTGTCGATTTTTTAAAAACATTATCAAAAGCAGATTGCATGAGTGGAATAGGGGAGATCATAAAATTTATGTTAATGAAAAAAAATCCATTGAAACAGCTTGATGATTCAATAAAGAAAATTGAAAAACTTAAACTTAATAATGATAAAAAATTTATCACCAACATTATCAAAGAAAGTATTCAAATTAAAAAGTCATATATGGAGGGAGATGAATTTGATTTGGGAAAACGTAACTTATTAAACTACGGCCATGAATTAGGTCATGCTCTGGAGGCAACTTCAAATTTTAAAATACCTCATGGAATTGGTGTT
>CAYIVY010000026.1:0-9945 GCA_964366945.1 uncultured Gammaproteobacteria bacterium | reverse complement strand
TATCAAAAAATAATCCAATAATAGTTAATCATATAAACAAGACACTGTCAACTCCCGCTATTGGATATGTTTAGAACTCTTAATTGGGCTGGTATTAAGAACGAATTTCAATTTAGTGGCATTCTTAACCTCGTACCATTAGCTTCAAATTTATCATAAAAAACTAGTTATAGCCAGAGGGTTAAGCCTTTCCACACAAACTAAAAAACAAACTTGGCTTGATTAAAAACTAATTTTTGTGATTTTTGTGATATAAATATAAAAATATAAAATTCGCACTATTACTATAACTTTGTTATAATCTTTGTATAACGCTTCAAACAATAAATACAATAGTAGTTTATGTGGGAGTGCCAACAATTGCAGGGGCTTTGATTTTTATTGGCGTAAAACTTCACACTCTTACAGTCATTGAGAGGGCAGTTGAAAAAATAAAACACAATATGAAAGTAATGGGTGATTATTTAACTAGACACCATACAAAGTTTAATCCACAAGAATTAAAATCACTTAGTCCGCTCCAATTAACAGAAATAGGAACAAAATTGATTCAAGAAGTAGGATTTAATAATATCTTTGCCACGAATAAACTGGATTTTTTTTCATTTATTGACAGTGAACATCCAAAATTAAAATATGATGTTGAAGTTGCTTCCACAAAATCAATCTATGCATTAGACGATAAACCTTATATGCAATTCCTCAAAGTATTTTTTTATAATCATCCCAATAGAAATATGGAAAACACAGCACCGACTTTCGGGGTTTATATTAGAGACAAATATCTATTAGAACATCCTGAAATTACTCAGTAATTATAATAGAATTGTATTCCATTCCCTTTTTATAACTTCTACCAAGACTCAAGGGCTTCGTTTGGATCAATGCCCTATTCTTCAGTAAAATTCCGAAGCTTCTCTGTTTCTTTGGGGCTTAAGTAATTTTTTTAGCTATCTAAAACACTTCTTCGTCCATATCTTGTATTTTACTACACTGTAAAGTAAAGTTAAGTATATGACAGACTATGAAACGCAACGGAAACTAGAAAAAAATGCTACTGAAAACACTTCTAGCTTTAAGAAAACTATGAACTACATAGATGGATTGCTTGAAGATGCAAACTTTCAAAAAGAAGTTTCAAAACTAAGAAAAAGATATAAATTACCAAAAAAAGGATTGCCGGAAACGATGTATGGTGAATTTAATGGCGGAAAATACATAGAGTTTCCAGAACAGGTTGCTAATGGTAATTTTTATCCTGAAGTGGTTGAACTTTGTGAAAAATATGCGTTAGACCTTATGTGGTCCGGTATATTTGAAAACTATATAGTTTATAACAACACAGACATTCGCAATGACGGCAAACCTATAGAAATAGTTGATTTTGGTTATCTTATGAATGGTCCTTTCCAATATAAAGGAGAAGAAGATAATATTGATTATTTTAAAAATACAGCCAAGACTCATCCAGTAGCTATTTTTATAAACCCGTATGCAAGCCAAAGAGAGATTACTGATTATATAAGAAAGTTATACAAAATAAGTATTGAGCCAATTCAAGATTCATATAAAAGCCCTAAGATAAAACTAGGAAGAGTTAAAAAGAAAAAAGCTGGGATAAAAGAAAGAAATGACTTTATTTACAAAAATAGATATTTACCAAGAAAAAAGATAATTGAATTGATAACTGATACTTTTGGTCCGGACAGAACAATTGATTATGGCTATATAGGCAAAATAATTTCTACAGAAAACAGGAAAAGAAAAGATATGTAATACAGATTTTTTCTGATACACACAAAAATCTTATACCGATTTTTAGATAAAAGATAACCTTAAGACACAACTTTAGGGTTATTTTTTATGGATCAAGAAAAGGATACAAAGAAACAGGAAGAATTTGAAACAGAGCAAAATTTGCTGGGATTGTTCGCTATTCTTTTGGCAGTTGATAAAAGGGTTAATCCGCAAAATTATGAAGCTCAAAACAAACAAAATGATTGATACAGTAATTCTTACAATTCCAAAAGACAAGATGAGAAAAATTGATAATACACAAGGGCATTTTCCGATATGGACATTAAACAGCAAAGGAAGGGGTTATGAGATATGGATAAAAAATACTCTTAAAGAAGATGTAAAAAAGGGATTATCTTGTATAAAGCTAACAGGATATAAGAGGGGCTTTAGTGAATATGCAACAAGCCCAAAAATGGTAAATGTAGAGTTTTCTGTGCCTAAACTCCTATACGGCAATAACCTTGATGAGGTAGAAGAAAAGAACTTCCCTATTGTTATTGATACGCTCCACAAAAGGTTGTTTGAGATGGGCGAAGTAATATCAAAAACAGATATTGAAAATGCCATTATTTCAGGCTTTCATCCGTCAAAAAATATTATGCTTTTTAACGGATATACAGCTTATGGCGTTATAAAAGAACTTAGTAAAATAAACTTAACTAGGAAGCTTGAATTGACTAAGGTTAATTTCAAAGACGATGGTAATGCGGTGCAAATGTATGCAATCAATCATTCAATAGTTTTCTATGACAAAATTGCCGATCTAAATCAAAATAAGAAAAAAGCGGTTGATCAGGACCAAACACCACAGCAATTTTCTCTATTTCAAGAAATTAAAAAGAAACAACCAAAACTTGAAATATTGCGTATGGAAGTAAGGCTTAGTAAAAAGTTGAAGATGAACTCTATAATGCAGAAACTAGGCTTTCAAAAAAGTCCTACCCTCAAAGATATTTTCAAAAAAGATGTATGCCAAAAAATTGTAAAATGGTATTGGAATACTATTATCAAGGGCGAAAACTTATTTCTCTTTGAGCTTTCAAGTAACCCGAAACAACTATATAAAAATATTCTTAGAAAAGATGAAAATATTAAAGTAAAACAAGCTATCTATATGGTTGGGCTTAGTGTCCTTTGTAAAGATGAGGGCGGTATAAGAGAATTGCGAGATATTTCCGAAAAACGCATAACGCAAAGAAATTGGTATTGTGTAAGTAATAGCATAAAATTACTAAATAAACTTGCCGATAAAAAAGCCCTTCATATCTGGATAAAACAAATTAGCACGGCACTTGAAGAATTTAAGCCATATAAAATCAATCCGCCTTAAAGATTAAAAGTTATCCACTTATTCAATTTGCGATGTAGGGCATTGTAAAGTATTATACAACTAACAATAAATTATTATGGAAAATAAAAAAGATGAGTTTTATAAAACAGAAGATCTAGCCAAAAAATTAAAGGTGAACATTATGACAATATACCGCTATATAAAGGCAGAAAAATTAAAAGCGTATAAGATCGGTAAAGAATTTAGAATTGCAAAGGTTGAGTTTGATAAATTTTTAGATAAAGTAAAAACAAAAAAAATAATATGGAAACTTTCATCAAACATATGGAAACTTTCATCAAACATATAGAAAAAGTATTAGATAAAGATGATAGGCTGTGGTCCAAAGATGAAAATAAAAAACTTTTAAAAAATAAGATTGTTGAGCTTGTAAGCAATGATGATGAAAAATTGCTTGAATTATTACTTAATGATCCGGAAGCTAAAAAACATTTTTTCAAAAAAATAAAGGATTCAACTATATTTCTAAAAGACAGATTTTTGCAATTTATCACAATGAACGAATTTTTGCCAGACTCTTTTACCACTTTTGAAAATGAGATTGGTTTGTCTGATGATAGAAAACTTATCACGCAAAAAGACGAAATCTCACTTATTTTTCCGCATAAAGATTGCATATTAGAGGGCGGGCAGACAAAAGAAGAAGTCGGGAGAGATGAAATTTTTTATAACACCATTCTTGCTCCAGACGAAATAGATAGAATCAAAGAGCCAAAAGTGTTGGTAAATTGGAAAAAGTTTGATAAAGACGGAAAACACGAAGTCAAAGAAATTTCAAAACAAGATAACTTGATAATCAAAGGCAATAATTTACTTGCTTTATATTCACTTCTTCCCAAATATAGTGGCGAAATAAAATTGATATACATTGATCCACCATACAATACCGGCAATGATGAGTTTGGATATAATGATAAGTTTAACCATTCAGCGTGGCTAACTTTTATGAAAAATAGATTAGAAGTTGCACAAGAACTTCTAAGAGAGGACGGGACTATTTTTATCCAATGCGATCATCACGAACTAGGATATTTAAATGTCCTGATGGATAATATTTTTGAAGAAAAAAACAAAATTCAAATTATTTCAGTTAAAACCTCATCTCCAGCAGGATTCAAAACTGTTAACCCCGGACCAATAGATACAACGGAATATATTTTATATTATGCAAAAGATAAAAAGAAGGTTCTGTTTAAAAAGGGATTTGTGCCTGTAGGATATGACTCAAATTACAATTTATTTATAGAGAATATAAAAGATAGTCCGAAAAAATGGAAGTTGGTCTCAATAATTGATGTATTTTACAAACAGGAAGGTATTAAAGACAATAATGATGCAAAAAATAAGCTAGGAAAAGATTGGAAAAAAATACGAGATTTACTGATTGAAGATTTTGCTCTTAAAAACGCAGACAGGGTTGTATCAAAGCGAGATCCACACAAACCGACAGATAAGGTTAAGGAACTTTTACAGAAGTCTAAAGAATCGGACAAAGTAATTGAGTTAAAAAGAGAGGATGGGGGTTCTATGTATGCTTATAGAGGTGGTTCTTTAGCTTTTTATAAAAACAAACTTAAAGAGATTGACGGCAAAATTACACCAACGGAATTACTTACTGATTTTTGGCAAGATATTTCTTGGGCTGGTATTGCTAATGAAGGAGGAGTGCAATTAAAAAATGGGAAAAAACCCGAAAAACTTTTACAAAGAATTATTGATATAGCAAGTGAAAAAAAGGATATAGTTTTAGACTTTTTTGCCGGAGCCGGAACTACAGGAGCAGTCGCTCACAAAATGGAACGAAGATATATTTTAATTGAGCAAATGGATTATATTCACGAATTACCGGAAGCGAGATTAAAAAATGTTATCAAAGGTGATCAAACAGGAATTTCGGAAGCTGTGAACTGGAAAGGTGGCGGAAGTTTCATTTATACCGAGCTTTTAGAATGGAATCAGAAATATTTAAATCAGCTTGAAAAAGCTAAAACACAAAAAGAAGTTCTAGATATTTATAAAGAAATTGAGAAAGAGCAATTCTATAAATATAAATACGAGCCAAAAAAGTTTAACCTTAGAGTATTTAAGGATCTTGATTTAAAGGAGCAAAAAAAAGCCTTGTTAGATATTTTAGATATGAATCATCTGTTCGTTAACAGATCCAGTATGGACGATACAACTTTTAAGGTTGATGATAAAGACAAAAAATTAACAAAGGCATTTTACGGAGAAAAATAAAATGGAAGAGATAAAATTATCAACCGAATATGAAGCACTTGAAAAACGAGGTAAAATCTCAAAGGAAATTCCGGCAAGTATTCTGGAAAACTTGAATCCAAAATTTGAATTGCGAGAATACCAAATTTCAGCTATTTCAAGGTTTATTGAGTATTACGAAAATGAACAAAATAAAAAACTACCGATCCAATTGCTTTTTAATATGGCTACCGGTAGCGGAAAGACGCTTTTAATGGTTGCTTTTATTTTGTATCTCTATGAAAAGGGTTATAGAAATTTTATTTTCTTCGTTGATAAGACGAATATCATCAAAAAGACAATTGATAATTTCATAAATAAAAAATCATCAAAATATTTATTTGCGAACAGAGTTTTTATTGATGGGCAAGAAGTGTTAGTTAAGCAGACTGAAAATTTTTCAAAAAATGAAAGAGATAATATAAACATCCATTTTACTACAATTAGCGGTTTGCATTCTAAACTGAATAACCCGCAACAAGATTATATGACTTTTGACGACTTCAAAAAATATAAAACAGTTTTTATATCAGATGAAGCTCATCATATCAACGCACTTACAAAGAATAAGCTGTCAAAGACAGAAGCGGAAGAAAAAACATCTTGGGAATATACGGTAAATAAACTGCTCAATTTAAGAGAAGATAATATTTTACTTGAATTTACAGCAACTATTGACTGGAATAATCCGCCAATTTTTACGAAGTATAAAGATAAGGTTTTAATGGAGTATGACTTAAGAAAATTTAGAGAAGATAAATTTTCAAAAGATGTTTTCTTATTTCAATCCGATTCTGAAATGACAGAAAGAATGTTACAAGCTGTTATTATTTCTCAATACAGACGAAAGGTTGCTGAGAAAAATAAAATCGCTTTAAAGCCGACAATACTGATGAAATCAAATAAAATTGATGAATCAAAGATAAATTATAATTTATTTATTGATTTAATAAAAAATCTTGAAGCAAGCGATATAAAAAGGATTGGAAAAGTCTCGGAAAAAATAGATGACGAAAACAATATATTGAGAAAAGCTTTTGAATTTTTTGACAGTATAAAAATAAACGATTCTGATTTAGTAAAAGAAATAAAAGTTGAATTTAATCAAGATAGATTGATTGAGATTAATAGCAAAGAAGAAAGCGAAGAAAAGCAAATTTTAATAAATAAGCTTGAAGATGGTGATAATGAAATAAGGGTTGTTTTTGCAGTTGATATGTTAAACGAGGGCTGGGATGTTTTGAATCTGTTTGATATTGTCCGGTTATATGGAACACGAGATAGCGGAAAGCCGACAATTCAAGAGGCACAACTGGTTGGACGAGGCGCGAGGTACTATCCTTTTGAGCTGGATAATCCAGACGAAAAATATGTACGAAAATTTGATGATGATTTGAAAAGCGAATTACGAGTTATTGAGCAATTACATTTTCATAGCATACAAAATTACAGGTATATTTCTGAATTGAGAAAGGCACTTGAAGAGGGCGGTATTATGCGAAAGACTGGAACTGAAAAAACATTGAAGGTTAAGGACTCTTTCAAAGATACACGATTTTATAAAAAAGGCGTGCTGTGGAAAAATAAAAGAATTATTGATAGGCGAGAAAATGTAAAATCAATTGACGAGTATATTAAAGATAAGACATACAAAATAAGTATTGAATCATCAGTAAATATAAATGTTATTGCCGGTTTTGGTAAAGAAGTCATTAAACGAAAAAATGAGCAGTCATCTTTTGGAAAAATAAATACATTTCCTGCTCACATTACAAGAAAAGCACTAGATAGATTCCCGTTTTTCAATTTTGAAAATCTAGTCTTGTATTTTCCGCATATACAATCAATTGATGAATTTATGACAGACGAAAAATATCTTGGTGGAATTACACTAGACATCACGGCGTCAGAAAATAAGTATTCTTCATCTGTTTTATTTAGGAAACTCATTGAAGTCATTGAGTCCATAAAAAATGAGATAAAGGCAGGTTCGTCAAAATACAGAGGTACAAAAGACTTTGAGCCAGTAGGGGTTAAAACGGCTGTAATAGATAAGGAAATAGCCATAACCGAGCCAAGAGAAGGCTCACAACAAGAAAGAGGACTTGCTATGAGCGGATCGCAGTCAGCAATACCACTTAATCTAACGGATGAAGATTGGTATGTGTATAGCGAAGACTATGGCACAGACGAGGAAAAGTATTTAGTAAAGTTTATCTTTGATATTAAAGATAAATTGCAACGAGCTTTCAAAGAAACATATTTGATACGGAATCAGAAAATGCTTGACCTGTTCAGTTTCAAAAAAGGCAATCGGTTTGAGCCGGATTATGTCTTAATGCTTGGAGACGGAAAGGTAAAAGCAAATTACTTGCAGTTGTTTATTGAGCCAAAAGGTAAACAGTTGGAAAAAGGCGATGAGTGGAAAGAACAGTTTTTATTAGAGATTAGGGAAGAAAATAAAATTGTTAATCTGTTTGAAGATGATAAGTATAAAATCTTTGGACTTCCATTTTATAATGAAAGTAGGAAAATTGATTTTAAGGATAAGTTGGCAGAAATAATAAATACAATACTATGAAAGCAATAATTTTAGCTAGAGTATCAGACAAAAAACAAGACTCAAATGAGGCTCAAGTTGTGCGTGTTTCTGATTATGTAAGATTCAAAGGGCTTATTGCTTGGAAAACTATTGGGATTGAAGAATCTTCAACAAAGGGCGATAGAGAGAAATTTCAAGAAGTGATAAAGATTATTCAAGAATCAAAAGAACCCATTGCCCTTGTGGTTGATACTGTTGATAGGCTTCAAAGGAGCTTCAAGGAATCGGTCCAACTAGACGAAATGAGAAAAGCTGGAAAAATTGAAATACATTTTTACAGAGAAAATCTTGTTGTCCATAAGGATTCAAATAGTGCCGATCTGCTCCGTTGGGATATGGCTGTTATGTTTGCTAGAAGCTATGTGCTTCAACTTAGCGATAATGTGAAAAGAAAGTTTGAGCAAAAACGAAGAAATGGCGAATGGACAGGCAGAGCTCCGATTGGTTATCAAAATATAGGCGATATAAAAGGAAATAAAGATATAATCCTTGATACTAAAACAGCCCACCTAATTAGAAAAATGTTTGAATTGTATGCTACCGGCAATCATTCAACTCTAACCTTAAGAACAGAGATATCAAAGGCGGGTTTGGATAGCAGTGCAGGAAAGCCGTTGGCTTTAAGTATGATTAGTCACATATTAAACAACCCGTTCTATTACGGCGAGATGCTATCAAGAGGAAAACTATATCCGCATAAGTATCAGCCGATCATAAGCAAACAAATTTTTGATAAATGCCAACAGGTAAGGAAGGGCTGGGGTAAGAAGCCTTTTCAGTATGCCTCAAAGCCATACATTTTTAGAGGTTTGGTCCGATGTAAAAAATGCGGTTGCTCTATGAGCCCCGAAACTGCTAAAGGAAAGTTTATTTATTATAGTTGCACGAACGCTAAAAAAGACCTTTGTGATAAGAAGATATACATACCAGAAAAAGACTTCTTGAAGCCTGTATACGAGGTCCTAGAGGCATTTAAGAACATACCACAGGCAAAGATAGATGAGATCGTTGAAGGACTTAGAAAATCAAACGAGGGCAAGGATTTATATAATAAAGAAGCTGTAAAAGCCTTACAGCAAGAATACAACGCCATTCAGGCAAGGTTAAGCCGTCTTACGGACATATTGCTTGACCAGAGCATTACTAAGGATGATTATGACAAAAAGTTGAAAGAGATGAAAGAAAAACAGTATGACATAAATATTCAAATTGAGGATCACACAAGAGCAGATGAAAACTATTATATTACGGCTTCTAATGTGTTTAATCTGGCAAAAAATGCTTTTGAGTTATTCAAAAGTTCTGAAGTCCTTGAAAAACGAGCAATTTTGAATTACCTACTTCAGAACTGTGTCGCAAACGGAAAAGAGCTAGAATTTTCCTTGCGTTCTCCGTATAATCAGATACTTAGTTTTGCAAATCAACCTATTTGGCTCCGCTTACTGGACGATGTTAGAACCTGTTTGGTGTAAAATTATTTAGGAAAGCAGAGATGTCTTTATTGATTATTTTCCACACTAAGTTGGCAATCTGTTGTTTTTTGTCCTGTTTCTGGACTCCAGCATTGATAAGCAATGGATACTTCATCAATTATTCCAGCCTTGTCTATTGTGTTCAAAGAAATCACAAATTTTACTCTGTTAGAAACATTGAGTAGAGATGCCCAGTCAGATTCCCGAATATCTGGCGTGTTATTGTCTTCCCAATATTTAATCTTACTCAAGTTAAATAAAAGTTCGGTTTTTCCATCAATCTCCCTATTTAAAATAGCGTTATCTGTAACTATATGACCACCGAACTGACTCGGTTTAACATAAGGATGCTCCCATTTTAATTGAAGTGGCCGACTGCCTGCATGTGCTTTGACATAAAGATAGCCACAAGCAACTTGAGAACCCGATCCAACCGATTTAACAACTGAGATTTTTTGATTCAC
>CAYIVY010000025.1:0-10154 GCA_964366945.1 uncultured Gammaproteobacteria bacterium | reverse complement strand
TTAAAAATTTTTGTTTCCAACCCTCTTTTGATTTCTCAAATCTATTATCTTCATCTAAAGATCCGTCTCCTTTAGGTTCAATAAATACTTGATATACGATTTCTTTTTTTGATTTCTTTTCTTTGAGAAATAAAACAAAATCTGGAGAAAAAGGTTGACCATCTTCAAAGTTGTAGATTTTGAAAAATTGTTCGTTTCGTAAAAGAGCAACCTCTTGATATTGTTTTTGTAACTTTATTACAATTTCATCAATAAACTTTAAGAATGATTCTTCTTCGCTTGTTCCCCATATTTCGTTTTGTGCAAACCAATCGTAGTTTGAAAAATCAAAATTTCGCATTTCTTTTGCACGTGGACTATCATCGGCTAATTGTAAAGTTTTATCTTTAAATATTTCTTTAATTAAATTCATCTTAAATTCTTTCGTTCCAATATATTCTTTTTTTTCTTTACCGGCTTCGCCTAATACTTTTTCCAAAACAAAAGAAGCTATTTTTAATTTCTCTATTTGTAAAAGATTATCTAATTGTTCAGTTGCTCCTTTTACTTTGATTTTTATTTTCCCTAAATAATTTTCACTGATTATAAAATCCCTTACTGATTCTAGGTTACCAAATATCTTTTGTAGTTCACTAAATCGTCCGTTAGGTAATTTACTTAAGGCAGTCCTAATAATGTTCTCACCAAAATTAACTATATTAAATTCTTTTGTTTCAATTTTTTCTTGTGAAGTAATAGTTTCAAATCCGGTAAAAACATCTCTTTCAATAGCTTCCCTCGTTGGTAGCGAATAAATATTTACTTCTTCATTATGGTTAAATAAAGCTTTTACATCTTCAAGTTTCCAAACGTCTTTCCCTAAATTTTCCTCTTGTTTATTTAAAAAGATATAGCTATTTTTCCAAAAATCTTTGTTTTTAAATTTATCTTTGATTTTTAATTCTCTCTGCACCGTTCGTGACGGCAGAATTCCTTCTCTCACAAGTACGCTTTCTAATTCTTGGATATATCGAGAGTTTGTGACGCTATGATAATAGAGTTGTTCAATAATTCTTAGTTCATTATTTATATCGCTATCAAATTTTCGTCGATATGGATCTGTATATTCACCGGTAATAAAAGGACAATATCTTGCTCCTCTTCCTATTAGTTGAGCTTCTTGCACAGTTGTTTTTCCTGGCTTATTATTATCAGCATCGCGACTATTATAAAGTCGGACGATATCAAATAAATTTAATACATCCCATCCTTCATTTAATTTTTCTGTAGCAAATACCGCCCGAATTTCATTATTCTGATCCTCCAAAGAATTAAGCAATAATTGTTTTTGTTCTACATCTTTGTTTTCATCAACGGAAAGACATTTTTCAGGAGCAAAATCGCTTTTAATTTCCTCAACTAAATTTTCAATTGATATTTTTTGTTCTTTAAAAAATTTCATTGCCATTTGAAGTGTTGGATCACTTATAATGAATAATTGTTTTAATTTTTCAGTGGTTAGATTAGATATTAGTAAATGAAATGCTTCTTTAAATTCGCCCGATACTACCATTTGAGGATTATCTCCTTGTATTTCTGTTCTATTTCTTGGTGGAGTCACTCTATTGGCTTTAAACATGACAATTGGCTTTAAAGCAATCTTATGTTTTTCCGCTATCTTCCGTCGGTATTGAGAAATTACTACTGCCGAAAGCGCCCGCTCCATAAGAGAGGCATTAATCTGTAAAGTTCGAACATCTTTTGAAAATCCATCTAGTCGATATTCTTTAAGATCATATCTAAAGATTGCTTTGTCTTTATATTTTTCCAAAATTTCCGGATATTCTTGTTCAAGTCGAGCGGTAGCGGTAAATTCCAAAAGCATATTTTCTTTTTGACTATTAGCATTCAAAATTTGTATTACTGTGTTTTCCCAATTCCTGCGTTCTTCTTCCTCGGTTTCTGTATGTTTGCTATTTGTTTCCGCCGATAAATTATGTGCTTCGTCAGCAATCAAAACAATTTTCTTATCTGCAAAGTCTTCATACGTTAAGACATTTTCCCTAGCAAAGTTAAATCGAGAATGTAATAGTGCAGTGGTCGAAAAAACAATATTAATATCATCATTATTTACTCCTTCAAAGTTTTCAACCTCTTGAATTTTTATTTGTTGTCCGTTTAAAATGATTTTTTCTGAAAATAAATATTTTTTTGAATTTGGATCAAGAAAGTTAGCCTTTGTTTTTTGGATTATGTTTCCAAGACGAGTAAAGAAAATAAAATTACGGTATCCTTTTTGATAGAGATATAATATATTTGCCGCCATGATTAGAGTTTTCCCTGATCCGGTTGCCATATTAAACATTAAGTGAGTCGGGTTTTGTTTTTGCTTGTATTCTTCGAAGTAAAAATAAAATCTTCCTAAAGCTTCTTTTTGATATTCACGTATTGAAAAAGTCTGATTAAGATTTTTTAAAACCTCTACTTTTCCCGAAGCCTTATTTTTGAAAACATCAGCTCCGTCTAATCTAGTTTTTGCATTAAAATCTTCGTAAAGCATATTTTGTTTCAAGGTTGTGACAAAAAGTTTTTTATCTTCCCTTTTATATTATCGTAAACTGTTGTTAGTTTTCTTTTTGCTTCCTTTGTTAAAGCAGCAGTATGCATTAGAGCATTCCTAATCACAGAAAACTGTTTCTCATCTGTCAAAAGAGTGTCAGGGTGTCCATCATTGGGTACATGTGCTAATTCAACTAAATCTTTCATATCCAAATAAAAAATTTCATTATTTGATTGTCTAATATCTATAGTTAGGTTGCTCGTTCTCTTCCCTTCTGTTTCCTGTGTCTTGTAACCATCAATTACTCCCTGCTTAGGTGAAAGAGACATACCTTTTGTAGAGATATATTTTCTAACAAGATTTTCAGAAACAAAACAGTCGGCGTAAGATTCAAAATTAAATTTGGCATCTTCAAATAAATCTCCACACCATTGATCTACTTTATTTTTTTGTCCCGATTCTTCAGTGGGAATAAACTCTTCAAAAACTGCGTTGGCTAACTCTCCTGCCTTTCTCTCTTTTAATGTACGGCGTGTATTTTCTGGATCACCATCTTCTTTGTATTTTTCACGTAATTCATCCCATTGGTCTATAATTTTTGATGTAACTCCTTTTAATTCTTTAAGAAATTTTTTGTATCTTTCATCATCAGACAAAACACCTTCTCTGCTACTTGTAAATGGGTCTACATCACTACCGTCTAAGGTATTAAAATGTATTTGTCCGTACAGATAACTTTCCGGTACTCTAGCAGAAGGTATATGCTTGAGTATGTCAGCCTCACGCAATCGACCATTCACAAATAAATCAACTCCGACTCTTTCTCCGGTAGAATGGATGTTACGATCTTTTGGTTTTTTTACAGACGCAATAAAACCTCCGAAATCTTTACTCATTGTCATAGGGATAGTTTTTTTCACGTTTACACAAAAATTGGATAGGTAGGGATCGACAAAATCATTAATATTCCAAACAAATTGTGTTTTATCAGCAATAACCTTTAATGATTCAAGAGTGATTTTATCATCGTTTAAGAAAATATTAAATGAACTGTCTAGAAGCGAAAATCTAAAATATAATGCAATAATTTTTTTCAAAAAATCTTCGGAATTGTTAATGCCGTCTTTGATCTCCTCAAAATAAATAATTGTTCCCTTGTTATGTCCTTCTTTATATTGTTTAAACAAAGAATCGTCGTAGTTATTAAGTGCATAATCATGAGAGGAGACATCGTCTTTTATTGCTTTGTCTAAACCGGTGTTATCAATCATACCACCAACATACTCAGCTCCTTCAATTTTTGAAATAATGCTAATTTTCTTTGCACATGATAAAAGTGCTAGTTTGCCAATACCTTTTCGTCCAATATATGAACGACCTTGTGGGGATTTATAACCTCCAGTTGTCCTTTTTGAATACCCTATTTTTAAAAATTTATCTTGAAAATCTTTTGTTGTCATTCCAACACCATCATCCTTAATGCATAAAGTGTTTTTTTCTTGATCTAAATAAATATAAACGTTATGTGCATCAGCGTCCCAAGCGTTTGAAATAGCTTCGCCTAGGACTGTAGCAAAACTACGATAAAGATTACGTCCTAAATGATTAAGAACACTTAAGGAGATATTAAATTTGAAATTGTTATTTTGCATATTCTTTTACATGTTTATTAATTGCTTCTCCAATAACAAATCCCAACCTCGGAGGCACAGCATTTCCTATTTGTCTACCAAGTTGTGTCGATGGTAAATCACCAAAATCATACGAGAGAGGAAATGTCTGCAATAATGCTCCTTCTCTTATAGAAATAGCTCTATCTTGTTCAGGATGTCCAAAACGGCCAGAACCGTAACTATAAAATTGTGTTGTAATAGTCGGAGATACCTTGTCCCAACTCATTCGTCCATATACAGAAGTATACGTTTGACCACTATCTTTTTTATAACATTTAGGTAATAATTTCTCATCCCAATCCTTCCATGTTCCTTTTGGTTTTGATTGACGAATACGCTCCATATTTATTGGAGCAAGGTTTTTTGTTTTGTGCATTGGATCATTCTTATATTTTTGTCCAGCCTTTATTTTGGGTAGTTTTTTTATAACATCGCCAACAGTCACATAATTATCTTTTGAATGTGTTTTTTCTGGGACTTTAATCTCGCCGAGTCTTGAAGCAAGTAAGATGAGACGGCTTCTATTTTGAGGTATGCCGTAGTTAGGAGCATAAACTACTTCATAATCAACTTTGTAATCCATTTTTTTTAGTTGTGTTACAAAATTTTCAAAAACATCTGTTTTGGTAACTCCACGTACATTTTCCATTGATACAATATCTGGCTGTATCACTTTGATTGCTCTCACAAAATGATCAAGTAGATTCCATCTACCATCCACACCTTTTTTATGTATTTTAAATGTATGAGAAGAAAACGGCTGGCATGGTGCACACCCAACAAGAACCCTAATACTATTCTTTCCGTATAAATGTTTCATTTCATTAAAATCATACTTAGATACATCAGCATAAATAAATTTAGCATTATTATTTTTTTCAAAGGCTAATGCGCATGATATATCATTGTCTAGTCCTGCAAGAACTTTAATACCAGACTGGTTAAGGCCATATGTAAGTCCACCAATGCCGCTAAATAAATCAATTGCTTCTATCTTTTTGGTCATAGATTATAGAATTTCTTATTTAAATCCTTATCTTCCTTACTCACTCCATATTCCTTATCCTCAATCTCACTTAAATTTACGTAAAGTTGATTTTTATCTAAGCATTCAATCAAAAACTTTTTTTGATTATCAATACTCAGGTCAGCAAATTCTTTGGCGGTTATGTCAATTATTTTCGGATCCACTTTATAACTTAAAAATGCTGTTTTTTTCATCTCATCCCAAATCTTTAATAATTCTTTACTAATTTTCGCCTTTTCAATTTTGTCTATCCATTCCTCGTTCAATTTTGCAAGTTCCATATAAACAAAATCTCCTCCGCCTTTCCAATTAACACTTTTTGAAATTCCACCTTGATCGCCAGCAATAACTTTCTTTAATCGTGCTTCTGGTAAATCATGAATATAATCCATCTGTTCTATGCCAATATACCGCAGATTCATTTTATGAGCTGTTGTTAAAGTAGTCCCGGTTCCAGCAAAAAAATCTAAAACTAAGTCACTTGGTTGTGTAATCAGATCAAAAATTCTTTGTAAAAGTTTTTCAGGTTTTTGGCCGGAAAATCCAGTGTCTTCGCTTTTTGCTCTATTCATATTCCCAATATCACCCCATAAATTGTCTATCTGCTTACCTATTTCCAATCTTTCGTTTAAATAATATTTCTCTCTGATAGTTTTATCAGTAATATATAGTCTTCCTTCATTTTCTAATGCCTTTAATTTCTCTTTTATCATTCTCCATCCCTTTGCTGGGCATTTCCATATCTTTCCTTTGTTATCTGTGTAATCATAAGTCGTTTGTGGACCCGGTCCTCCTGTTTTTTGCAAACTGACAGTGTTGTACTGGCCTTTTCCATCTTTGTCATCTTTATTAAATGAGGCAATATCGATCTCAGTTAGCTCTTTCGTTATATTATTTATTTCGGCATTTGGATTTTTTGAATAAAATAAAATTGTGTCTATATTCCAAGGTAAATTCTTACTTATAGTTTTACCGGCGTATGTTCTATGCCAATAAATTGAATTTCGATAATTATCTCTACCAAAAATATCATCCATTAAAACTTTCAAATATGCCTGCTCATGATCATCGCATTGAACAAAAATAAACCCTTCATCCATTAATAATTGTTTAGCAATTTCTAATCTATTTTTCATAAAAACTAACCACGAAGAATGATTGAAGGTGTCATTATAATTAAAACCATCTGTCCCTGTATTATATGGTGGGTCAATGTAGATTAGTTTTACTTTTCCGGCGAATTCTTTTTTGAGTGAGGCGAGAGCGAGTAAGTTATTGCCTTTGATGATTAAATTGTCTTTGATTGTTCCTTTTTCATCGCGTTTAAAGTTGTCAAGTTTGTGTTCACCAGTTTTGTCTATTCGTTTGAAATTGGTAAAAACTTTTGCGTCAAGCAAACGATTAATGTCGTCAGGTGCTAATATTTCGTTGTAAAAAATTTCATCACGACTTTGGTCTTCTTTAGTCATGCCACCTTCCAAAACACAATCTTTATATGGCCAAACCAAAACTACTTCTTTGTTTTCGTTTAAATATTCATCGCCTGTGGTAAGCCCGATTTTATTTTTAAAAGCTGTATAAGAATCTGGTAAAAATTGTTTATTGGATACAAATAGAATAAATTTCTCTTTATCAAAGATCAGTACATCATCTACTTTGAAAAAGAAATGTTGTTTAATGCTCTTGTCAGAAAGTAAAAGCTTTATTAATTCTGGATCATTTTTCCTTGCCAATTCCTGAACCTGATTTTTAAGAATAATATCATCCGAAGAGACAAACCGTTCATCTTTTTTTAATAACTTTGTAAGTTGTTCAAAAATGTTTTGCATATAGTCATTTTATCACTTTTCTTACTCTTTAGATTATAATTTACCTAATCCTCATTCGCTAAAGCTTCCTCCTATGTCAAGACTACGGAGGACAAGCGATTTTCAATGAATTTTAAATATTAAATATTTAAACGAGTTATATCAATCATAAGAATAATATTGAGATGACAGGCTAAAGTAGTAACTTTGTAGGTTATAAGCGACTGACAAAACTATATAACTACTTTATTATTTGATAAATGAAAACCTTTCTTTTCATCGACGGCACTAATCTTTATTCGGCTCAATACGAACTTTTTGGTCCCAATAAGTATCTTATTTTTCTTTACTGGATATCATTCAAAAACTTCAGGAAAGGAAAAGGAAGTTGATGTCAAACTCGCCGTTGATATTGTGGATTTAGCCCATCAAAATAAATATGACGAAGTATTTTTAATATCAGGAGATGCTGATTTTATGGAAGCGCTAAAGGTATCACAAAAAATTGGTAAGTATACTTCTGTAATCTGCATCGAAAATAAAATAATGTTTAAGTCTTTATTATTTTTCAAAACATATATTATTAAATTCACAAATAAGGTAATCAAAATTTATAAAATTAGAAAGCAACCATTTTTTGTATCTATTGATAAAAATGAAGTGATTAATCCTACAAAAGAAAAGACCTGACATGTATGCATGTCAGGCAGATTAATCAAAATATAACATACCCACAAATCTCTGTCAAACGAATTTTTTATTATTTTTTTATTAATTTTATTATTTTTTCAATCCTACTTCGTCAATATTTTAGAGGACATGTCGTAATCGGGTGTCAGCAGCAGGATTCGAACCTGCGGCCACTCGCTTATGAAACGAGAGCTCTACCGCTGAGCTATGCTGACTATTTTTTATCTATAAATTATACTATAATATCCTTAAATATTAGAAATTAAAATGCTTCAATATGAAAAATTTGAGCCTCGATGATATCTTAGTTAAGTTAAGGCAGGAGATCTATGTTCAGGACTATTCAAAGCAGAAAGTAATTGAAGGTGTCAAGATTACTGAGGTGAAAAAATTTTACGGTGAAGATGGGACTTTTGAAGAATTAGCCGGTATTGGTGAAAATGGAACCTTGGAACAATTTCCTGATATTAAAATCAAGCAGATTAATAGATCAAGAATTCTTGCAGGCAGTATCAAGGCTTGGCATATCCACTTCAAGCAGGAAGATATTTGGTATGTTTCGGCTGAAGATCATATGATCTTAGGTTTATGGGACTTGAGAAATGATTCTAATACAAAAGATCTAAAAATGAGAATAGTTATGGGCGGTGGTAGCGCAAAGTTAGTATTGATTCCTCGGGGCGTGGCTCACGGAGTAGTTAATATAGCACACAAGCCCGGGACTATTTTATATTTTGTCAATCAAAAGTTTAATTTTTCCAATCCAGATGAAGAAAGATTAAAATGGGATGCGGCTGGAGCCGATTTTTGGGACGTTAAAAAAGAATAGATATGTTTGATCAGTTAATCCAGGAATTAAAACAAGCAGCTGATCCGATTAAGGAAAAAGTTTATAAACGGTTTTTTAAGACTGGAAAAGGTGAATATGGTGAAGGGGATAAGTTTTTAGGGATCACAGTTCCACTTACTCGAGAAATCAGCAAACAATATCAAAACCTCTCGCTTAATAACTTGCAAGTTCTTCTTGAAAGTAAAGTTCATGAACATAGGTTATCAGCGCTAATGATTCTGAGATTTCAATATGAAAAAGCACTTCGACTCGCTTCACTCGCTCAGTGTAAACAAATTGTGCTATTTTATTTAAGTAACACAAAAAAGATTAATAACTGGGATCTTGTTGATCTTTCTTCTCATTACATCCTTGGTGATTGGTTGATCGATAAAGATAGAAAAATATTATATAAGCTCGCAAGATCGGCAGATCTTTGGGAAAAAAGAATTGCCATAATCTCTACATTTGCTTTTATCCGTAACAATCAGTTCGAGGATACTTTAAAAATCTCGGAAATCCTCATGAATGATAAGCATGATTTAATCCACAAAGCGGTTGGTTGGGCGCTTCGAGAGGTTGGAAAAAAAGATAAAAAAACTGAGATTGAATTCCTAAATAAGTATTACAAAACAATGCCACGGACAATGTTGAGATATGCCATTGAAAAATTTTCTGATCAAGAGCGAAAATTTTATTTGGGAAAAAAATAATCTTTAAAAAATAGAGTACCACTAGTTGTTTCTATCTTCCAGTTCTTTTTCGATGTCTGTTAGGGTAATATTTGTTAAAGTGAGGAGAATTAATAAGTGAAAAAGTAAATCAGAAACTTCAAAAATTATTCTTTTTTTATTTTTATTTTTTGCGGCAATAACTACCTCGGTTGCCTCTTCTCCGACTTTTTGGATAATTCGATCTTTTCCTAATCTAAACTGGGAAGCCACATAAGAATCTTTAGGCATTTTTAACTTTCTATCATTGATTATTTTATAAAGATTTTTGATATTCATAACGTTTATATATTATTAAAAAAACATGATAAATTTCCGGTGTGACAGACATTTTTACCAATTAATCTAACTTTTATTAAGATAGCATCTTTATCACAATCTGTATAAATATTTTTAACCAGCAATTTATTTCCTGACACTTCGCCTTTTAGCCAAAGTTTTTTTCGGCTGCGACTCCAAAACCAGACATAGCCCGAAATCTTTGTTTTTTCCAAAGATTTTTCATTAGAATACCCAAGCATATAAACTGTTTTTGATTTATAGTCTTGAATAATGGTTGGAATGAGTTTTTTCATATTCTGACAGGAATTTTTTTACTCCTGAGATAATTTTTAACCTCTTTGATTGTTAATTCGCCAAAGTGAAAAAGAGAAGCGGCCAGGGCGGCATCGGCTCCTCCCTTTTTAAATATTTCATAGAAATCTTCTATTTTTCCGGCTCCACCTGAAGCAATAATCGGTACGTTAACATTTTTAGAAATTATTTTTGTTAATTCAATGTCAAACCCTTTTTTCATCCAATCGGTATCGATACTGGTTAAAAGAATTTCACCGGCTCCTAAAGAAACCGCTTTTTTG
>CAYIVY010000024.1:0-10168 GCA_964366945.1 uncultured Gammaproteobacteria bacterium | reverse complement strand
GGACATTTCTCGTCAAGTGTGACTGGTTCAACTTCTAACCATTTAACATACGTGCAGCCATCGATTGTGTGAGTTTCTGGGTTCCAACTCCCTTTTGAACAACGTTGTAACTTTTTACCTGACTTTGTCTCAAAAACTTCGCCAAGCGCCGACCCGCATTTCGGACAAATTTCAGAACCTTTCTCTGATATTTTATCATCCATATATATATTTATTTAATTTATAATATTAAAACGCAAATTTATTTTTGTTTTTTTATTTTCTCTAACCATACTAAAATCGGTGTTGCTACAAAAGGAGAAGAATAAGTACCAGTAATCGTACCAATTAGTAAAGTTAAAATAAAAAATCTAATTGTTGAACCGCCCATAATCGTCAAAGCCAAAAGCATAAAAACTATTGTCATTGAATTATTAATAGACCGAATCATTGTTTCGGTTAATGCCTGATTGGAAGCAGACTCAGTTTCTAAAGTTTCTTGCTCATTGTGATACTCACGAATTTTATCAAAAATAACAATCGTATCATGAACGGAAAAAGACATCGTTGTTAAAACTGCTGTAACAAACATTGTATCAACTTCTGCTCCAAAAAAATGAGTTAATAAGGAATACATTCCTACTACTACTAAAAGATCATGAAACATTGCCAGAATTGCCGCAAAAGCAAAGTGAAAATTCTTAAAAGCAAAACTCATATAGATTAAGATGCCAATTATTGCCAGTATTGATGCAATCAAAGTCTTACGAACTGACTCCTTCCCTAAAATTGGACCAACTGTTTCTGAGCGTAAAACTGTAAGTTTAACTTTTAATTTTGCTTCTAAATCTTTTATTAATAACGATTCTTCCCTTTGATCCAATGCTTTGGTTCTGATTTTAATATTTCTGTCCTTTTGTCTTAGACTAATTACTGATATTTTATTTAAATCTAACACCTCCTGTATCTTATTTTTTTCTACTACTTTATTAATTTCAAATTCAAAATTACTTCCTCCTGTAAAATCAATTGAGTAACGAAAACCCCATTTAATAATTGAAAAGAGCCCTACTCCAATCACAACAGTTGAAATAAAAAAATATAACCAACGATATTTAAAAAAATTTATCATAGTTATCTTACTTTATAAAACATTGTAATCAATCTTTTTGTAATTACCACTCCCGTAAACAGACTCGTTCCCACTCCAATTGCTAAGGTTAGTGCAAATCCTCTGATCAACCCAAACTGCGGCAAGAACTCCCAATTTAAAGGGTTAAAAAGAATAAATGCCACGATCAAAGTTGTGACATTAGCATCTTTTATGGCATCAATTGCGTGTCCAAAACCCAATCTAACTGCAATATCAAATTTTTTTCCTTTTCTCTGTTCTTCTTTAATTCTTTCAAAAATTAAAATGTTTGAATCAACTGCCATTCCGATTGATAAAATAAATCCGGCAACGCCAGGTAAGGTTAATACCACCGGAATAGCTTTAAATATGAATAATGAAATCAATCCATAAATTATTAAAGCAAGCGACGCAATTAATCCTAATCGACCATAATAAATAACCATAAAAAGTAAAACCATTATTAGTCCAATCGTTCCTGCATAGATACTTTTTTTAACTTCAATCGCACCTAAAGTTGGGCCAATATTTTTTTGCTCAACTAATCTAATCGGCAGAGGTAGTGCTCCGGAATTAATCGCAATAGTTAATTTTTTTGCCTCATCAGTCGTAAAAGTACCTGTAATTATAGCACTACCATCAATAATTTCTGTTTGCACCACTGGTGTTGTTAAAGGCATACTGTCTAGAAAAATTCCAACTGGTTTACCAATATTTCTTTTTGTAATTGCAGCAAATAACTCTGTGCCTTTTTTATTAAATTTTAAACCTACCTGAGGTTTGCCATTTTGACTGTCAAATTCTATAGCTGACTTAAGAATATGAATTCCAGATAAACCTGTTTCTTTGGTTAAAAGTAAGAAGACTGGAGTCGTTGTAGCAGTTTTGGCATCTGTTTGACCTAACTCTTTAAACGTCAGTTGAGCCGTTTGCCCAATTAATTTAATCGCTTCCTCACGATTTGTTATTCCGGGAAGATCAATACTTAATCTGTATATATTGCCAGATTTAATTGTCTGTATCTGTGGCTCAGTCACACCAAAAAAATTCACTCGTCGTTCAATCACATCGCGAGCTGAATTTAACGAGTCAATCAAGTCTCCCTTCTTTACCTTTGAAGTGTCAGCTTGAAAGATTAAATTACTACCACCCTTCAGATCTAAGCCTAACTTAGTAATAAACTCTTTTTTAATATTCAATCCAAAAACACTTATGTCAATTTTACTCGGTATCCTGTATTTTATTTTTATATTTTCTGGAAGATCAACCCAAATTAATCCTAAAAAAATAACTGTAATAAAAATTGTTTTAATTAATTTCATTTTATTAACTCTTCTTCGACGCCAACTAACATAATTTTTGGTTGCTTTAAAAATCGCCAAATAAATGGATCATTATTTTTTTTTCTAAAAATAAATTCATCTTCAGTCATAGCTGAATAGTTGATCGATCGACCAAAGCTTTTTTCTACTTCTTTGATCAAAGATTCAATTTCAACGACGACAACAATACCAACTAATAAAAGATATATCTCGTCATCTTTAATCAACAAGTTCTTTGGAAATTTGGTTGAAATTGCCACAAACTTTATTTTTCCAATCTTCGATAGATTGCTATGAATTGATATGGCCAATAAACTAGTTTTAGCAAAAATCCTCATAAACTCGTCATACAACTGATAGCTCCTATTTAAAGTAAAATAAACTTTATTTAGACGCCGTTCTCTCAATAGAAGTTTCTCCTCAGTCAAAATATCCAGCTCCCTTTTCACGGCGTTAACCTCTTCAGCAACTTCTCGAACAACTCGACGCAAATAATAATTTTCGCCAGGATGGTGAAAAAAAAATTCCAAAATTTTCCGCCTTGCCTTTGACGGAATTATATGTTGTAACATATTAGTAAGTGACTTTGTTTCCAATCGGTAACATTTCAATAAATACCTGACCCCTAACTATAGATATTTCTTTGCCACTGTTATCAAAAAACTTTACCTGCTTCTCTGTATCATTTCGACCCCAAGTCCCCTTGATCACTTGACCGTTCTTAAAGAACAGCATCTCTCCACTACCAACAGTTTGATAGAGTATATGTCCACCTTCGTAACCATCGTTAGCAGGAGATTCTTTGGCAAATATTATGACAACGTTTTTAGCTTCTAAGACTTTTCCACTATTTTTATCAATATGAGACTCGCCACCATTAGTTCTCTTATAAGCATTGTCCTGACTGTCATAATTCCAAACAACGCTAAAATCGGAGGCTAAATTATCCCAAAAACCAAAATCTATTTTAACCACTGTTCCTCTGTCTGATTCCTTTGCATCATCTTCAAATTTCCAGCCAGAAAAAACCTTATCCCACCTTACGCCTTTATCATCAATATTAGTTAAACCTCTTTTTTCCTTTGCATACTGCCAAAGTTTTTTTGTTGAGGAATAAACCGTATGTTCAGTCGCTCTGTCAGGTAATCTCTCATAATCTCGCCAGAAGAAAGGAAAAGGAACCGAAAATTGATTAAGATCGTTTAATGACGACCAACCTAGCTCTTTAATATAACCTAGGGCATCGGCCGGACCTGGAGTATTTGCACCCCCTACATGGGCATAAAGTGGATTTGCTCCATAACCTTCAAGAAGTTTTATAAAGTATATACGAGCTGAACGGACAGGTCCTACGTACGGGGTATCTTGGCAATAAAATATACTTAGAAACCGAGTTATACCTCCTTCAGCTACCGCTTCATAAATAACATCAGCCGAAGATAGACCTGACTGTGGTCTAGCATCTTTATGATTCTCTACAACTATTCCTAAAGGCCGTCTTGATTCCCATTGAATTTTTTGAGTTTTAGACATTAGTTCTCCATTCAGAGGGCACTCTTCGGTCTTTGGTTCATCAGAAATGGCCTCTTCCTTAGATCCATTTTCTGAGTTAGGAGCTTGATAACTAATTGGTGACAAAAAAGGCTGTCCATTTTCAGTCGAAAAAAAAGAATAAGTAGTCACCGCCGAAAGAACAAATAAAACAAAAACAATCAGGTAAGCGATTTTTTTATTTATCATAAAGATTTTAGACAATTTTTAATTACTTTTTTCTATTGCTTTTTTTTCTTCCTCAGATAATTCAAACTCCTCAGCCTTTCCATTTTTAACTCTTTTACTATAAACCCGTAAGCCATCGCGAGTATGTATGAAATTAATAACTATACCACTATTTTCATAGTTTAAAAAAGTGATGACAAAACTTTTTTCTCCACCCATTTTTTCAAAAGGGCTAAATCTGACCAAGCCAACCTTCTGAATATGGAGAGTTGAAATTTTAATCTCTTCATGTAATTCTTTTTTGACTATTTCAAGCTCTTGTCTAGTTTTTTTATCAATAATCAATAATTCATCCAAAATTTCATCTATCTTATGTTTTTTAGTATTTGAAACTAATCTAATGTAATGAGCTCTTGTTTTTAAAATTATACCAGTCAAAATAGCTAACCAAACAACAATAATAAATCCCACTAGGTAAATGATCATCAAATTACATTTTATATACTTGTACAAAGACTGTCAACAATAATTTGGATTGACATTTGAGATTTGACCTTCTATATTATTACCGTATGCCCAAGAAGACAAAGAAAGAAAAGCTATTGGCCCGTTATCATAAAAAAATTCGTTTATTGGAAAATAAAGAAGCTGTTAATTCTCCGGTTCAAGTAAAAGTTCCTGCAAATGTATCAATACATCCAATCAATAGCAAAAC
Source organism: uncultured Gammaproteobacteria bacterium (assembly GCA_964366945.1). Classification (GTDB taxonomy): domain Bacteria; phylum Patescibacteriota; class Microgenomatia; order UBA1406; family GWC2-37-13; genus GWC2-37-13. The sequence goes on along the minus strand of CAYIVY010000024.1, from coordinate 5,301 downwards.
AATAACTTCAATATCTGAACCGCTTATTCAAGAACAGAAACAAGAAAACAAATATTTTTTTTCCGACCTAAGAAAAAGTTTATTTTTAGTAGTTTTAATAGTTGGCCTTGAAATTTCTTTATACTTTGCTAAGCTGATTAGATAAATTATAAATTCATAAGGTAAGGGGGTGAATTAAAATATGGCAAGCATGTACTGTGTAAAATGTAGAGCAAAGAAAGAAGTTGCTAATCCGGAAAAAGTAACCATGAAAAATGGTAAACCAGCAATGAAAGGAAAATGTCCAGATTGCGGAACAGGAATGTATCGAATCGGATCAGCTGCATAATATTTTATTTAAATAGGATATGTATAACCCCGACTGAAACGTCGGGGTTTTTAAATCAATTTAAAAACCCTTATTTTCTTCCCACCTTCAAACAAACTCAACTTATTTACTTTAAAAGAAAGGTCTATATCTAAGTTTGCCAGGCGCTTTTTAATAACAAAGTACTGTTGTTTTGATGGAATTTTATAATTAGCTAAAGTTAAGCGAGGTACATATTTGCCTAAATCCTGAGTTATTTGAAATTCATCTTTAATACTCCTATCTATTCTCTCAATTTCCTTTTCTCTTATAAAATCAAGGTATAAGGTTATTTTATTTTGTATTGTCAAATTGACCCTATTGGCATATAAATAAAATAATTTTTTATCAAATAAAGCTATCTCTAATTTGTTAATGGTCGACTTTTTATCTAAAAATTCCCCAAATGAATAAACTAATATGTTGTATTTTTCAATAGGTTCCCATTGAAATTGAGGATATATATTTTTTAAACCAGATATTTGACCAGTTATTTCTTTTTTTGTTTGCTCTGATAATTCAATTATCAATAATAATTTCATGTTCTTTTACAAATTAAAAATCTTGGCAATACTTCTTGTGGAAAAATTTTTTAAGTTAGTCACAACCTCTTTAACTTCCGCCCCTATTTCTTTTGCTTGCTTTTTTTTATTTTCTAACTGCTTATCCCCTTCTGTTACTGCGATTATACTTGGTGAAACCTTTTTTACCAGCTCAAAATAATCATCGTTTGTTTGGAAAAATGGCAGAAGGACGATCAAGTCGACCATATTTAAGTTTGACAGAATTTCCGCCCGTTCAGATTGTTGATGAACCGGCAGTTTTCTTTTATGCTTCTTAATAAACTCATCCGATTCTAAAGCAACTATTAAGAAATCACCTTGTTCATTTGCTTTTTCAAGAAATTTCAAATGACCATAATGAATTAGATCAAAACATCCCCCAACTAAAATAGTTTTTTTACCTTTCAAAAAATTTTTTACTTCTTTAATCTCATTGTATTTAATAATTAATGCCTTTTTTATCATAAGGGAAATTATACAATAATAACATGAAGCTAAGAACAGAAATTGTTGAAGAAAAACAGAATGCCTTAATTATTTCTAAAAAAGAATACTCCTTTATCTCACTTTTAAAAAATGAATTAAAGAGAGTATCTATCAATCCTTTTAGCTCGCCGTTTATTCCAAAAAATATCAAACTGTTTAAATATATTTTTATAATTAACGAATCAATATCTTTAGAAAAAATCAGTGACAATAAAGAAAGTTTTTTTATTTATATTTTTTTCGGAAAAAAAAACCCCCAGATTCATATAAGTAATCCACCAAAAAATATAAAAATTATTACTGTTAATGGTGATCGATTAGAAAAAAATGAAATCGACAATGTTCTCTGGTTTGTTTTTTCAAAAAGCAATGAAATAAACTTTAACCTAAACCTTTCTCAATTAGTAAAAAATAAATTGAATAACTATGCACACATTAATCAAAGATCGACCACCCTATGGCCAAAGAAATTTATTACCAAAAAAAATTTAATCCTATTCCCGCTACTTTCCATTATATTCCTGCATTTTGCTTTTATTCCTTTTCTTTTATTATCACTTTTGCTCAATTATCAAAATTATTTAGCACTAAAAAAAAATTCTCCTAAAAATGTTAATAGCACAATTTTAATCAATAAAATTTCCAGCAGATTATACTCACTAGTTCGTCCAAGCTATCTTTTATTTGGAATTGCCATTCTACCTGACAATCTGATTGATATCAACGAAAAAAGCTTGACAATTACCAGGCAAGCCGAATCGTTAGTTAAAAATCTTATGGGCTTAGAAGATCTCTTTTTTCAACCACAAAAATCAACTGAACAAAAAAATATTTTGATTTTAAGGATTAAAAATATCAAAAATGATTTGACCAATATTCAAGAAGAGCTTAGTATAATAGCTCAGAAAATACCCGCATCAATTAATTATTTTGATCCGATAAAAAAACAGTTACTCGAATTATCTGATAACTTACAAAAAGCCCGAAAAGTTATTAATTATTTTGAAGATATTATTAGCGATAAAAAACTAAAAAAATACGTAGTTTTTTTTGCAAATAATATGGAATTACGGCCTGGTGGCGGTTTTATCGGTTCGTTTGGCATTGTTGAAATTGGCAACTATAATATTAGCAATATCAAAGTTTATGATGTTTATGATGCGGATGGTCAATTAACAGTTCACCTTGATCCACCTAAACCAATTGCAAAATACTTGAATGTCCCCCACTGGTTTTTTAGAGATTCAAATTTTTCACCTGATTTTTTTACTAACTATCAAAAAGCCTTATTTTTTTTGGAAAAAGAAATGAAGATGACTGATTTCTCTGGTGGAATTTTGCTAACTACCACTGCCATTGAAAATATTCTTTATGCTTTTGACGAGTTGTATCTGCCAGATTTTAAGGAATATATTAACGCTAAAAATTTTTATTTAAAAACTCAATTTTATGTTGAAAAAAACTTTTTTCCAGGTTCAATTCAAAAAAAAACTTTTTTATCCTCTTTAGTTAGACAGTTACAAAATAATTTAGGTAGCGCCAATGTTATAACTTTATTTTCTCAAATTAAAAAATCGCTTGATGAAAAACAGATTATTCTTTTTTTGGAGGATCAAAATCTCCAATCATTTTTTGACTCATCTTTCTGGTCCGGACGAGTTATTGATCCAAAATGCACATTATCAGAAAACTGTATCACCGATTATATTTTCCCTTATGACGCCAACGTCGGCGCCAATAAAGCTAATTTTTTTATAAGTCGCTTTACTAATTTAAAAGTAAATATCGACTCTCAAGGCAAAATAAATCATCTCCTTTCCCTCCAGTATAAAAATGAGTCTCCGGCAGAAATTTTTCCAACCGGATATTATCGTAATTATTTTCAAATTCTCCTGCCAGTCGATGTTGTCCTCAATCAAATCACTAAAGATGGCGTCTTGATTGAGGACATTGATCAAACTGATAGTCAATATAAGCAAATTGGCTTTTTTTTTGAACTGGCACCTGGTAAAACCGCCGAAATTAAAATTAGTTATCAACTAAAAGAAAATTTAAAAAAGGGTAGCACAATATATCAATTAATTGTTCAGAAACAAATTGGCGCTAAAAATACCGACCTTATATTGGAGTATGGATTGGGTAAAGGCATTTCTGTTCTTAATCAAAATTTTTCTCCCATTGTGAAAGGTAATAAAATCGTTTATAATACTGGCTTATCAGCAGATAAAATTTTTCTTATCGAGCTGACAAGAGAGTAGCAAAAAATAATTTTATTATAAATATTATAATTTTTATAAATTTTATATGGTAAACAAAAAATCAGCTCATTCTTCAGAAAAAATGTCTCTTAAAGTAGAATTACGGGAAGTTTTTGGTAAAAAATTAAATAAGATTCGTAAACATGGTTTAGTGCCTGGCAACGTATATGGACCGGACTTTAAATCTCAATCAGTTTCTGTTCTGCAGAAAGATTTAATTAAAACCTATAAAAAAGTTGGTGAAACTGGCGTAGTATACTTAGAATTGGACAAAAAAAACATCCCTGTCTTAATTAAAACCATTCAAAAACACCCTGTTTCGGGTTTTTTACTCCATATTGATTTTAGAAAAATTGATCTTACTAAAAAAATAGAAACAGCCGTTCCTGTGAAGACGATTGGAGTATCAGAAGCGGTTGCTCAAAAAAGTGGCGTGCTTCTTATTCAATCAGACACTTTGCTTATTGAAGCTTTGCCTGAAAATATTCCATCATATATCGAAGTTGATATTACCATTATTAAAGAAATTGGTCAGGAAATAAAAGTAGCTGATCTTAAAAAATCTGACCAATATGAGATAAAAACTCTGGCCGAAAAAGTTGTCGTTGCGGTCATTGCTCATAAAGAAGAAAGTATTATCCCAGAAACCGCCGTCGCCGCCCCTGAAATTATTACTGAAGCAGCGCCTGATGGAGTAGATGGAACTACAGCGCCCATAGTAGAAGGCGAAAAGAAAGAAAAAAACAAAGAAGCAGCTTCATCTAAAAAAGAAGCTCCAGTCGTTCCTAAAAAATAAATTTTTTAAATAATTTGTATGACAATAATAAAAAGTGAGTTTTCTTTAGCTTTAAATCAGGTAGCAACCGAAAGAGGTATCTCAATTATTGATGTTCTGTCTTCTATTGAACTTGCAATTGTAGCTGCCTATAAAAAGGAGTGTCCAGAAAAAATTGAGGAAATTAAGGCCATTGTTAATAAGGATACCGGTGAGACAAAATTATTTGAGAATGACAATGACATAACTCCTCCAGGGTTTGGACGTATTGCTGCTCAAACTGCTAAACAAGTTATTTTACAAAAAATTAGAGAGGCTGAAAAAAAAACAGTGGCTACTCACTACCAATCTCAGGTTGGAACAGTTGTTAAGGGTCGAATTATTCGTTACGACGGCTATAATGCCTCCATTGATATTGGTAAAGCAGAGGCCATTCTTCCAAAAGAAGAGCAGATGAATAATTACCAATACAGGGTTAATGACAATCTTATTGTTTACCTTAAGGAAATTTCTAATGATAAATTTGACAATCCTAGAATTATAGTTTCTCACTCTCATCCCAAACTAATTGAAGAATTGTTTAAACGTGAAGTGCCTGAAATAGCTAACGGTGGCATTGAAATTAAGAAAGTGGTCCGCGAACCAGGCGAACGCACCAAAATTGCTGTTACCTCAACCCAGTCAGGGGTTGACCCAGTTGGCGCTTGCGTTGGTCAAAAAGGTGTTCGAGTACAAACTGTTATAGACGAATTAGGCGGCGGAGAAAAAATTGACATTATCCAATGGAATCAGGATGAAAAATTATTTTTAATCTCTGCTTTATCACCAGCTAAGATTATTTCTGTTGAGATTGATAAGGTTGGTAAAAGAGCA
>CAYIVY010000023.1:0-10981 GCA_964366945.1 uncultured Gammaproteobacteria bacterium | reverse complement strand
AAGCATTAAAAATGGCAAAAACCTGAACAATAAAAATAATTTTTTTTCGACTAAAAACATCAGCCGCTATTCCTGATATCATTGAAAAAATTAAAACAGGAATAAATTTTGCTAACCCTAAGATACCTAATGAGAGAGGTGATTTTGTTAACTCGTAAAGTTGCCAGCTAACGGCCACATCTTGCATAAAAGTTCCGGTACGGGAGATAAACATCCCTATTTGAAGTAGAAGATAATCCTTATTTTTTAGCAATGATGTTAGGGATTTTTTATTCATGATGGAGTAAAGACTTTCTCCCATTTACCTTCTTCAATTATATCTTCAAGATTATGAAAACTTTTTTGGGTTCGATGATCTGTTAGACGGTTTTGGGGAAAATTATAAGTCCGAATTTTTTCAGCTCTGTCCCCTATCCCAACATTAGTAACATAAGAGTGTCTCATCCCCTTTTTCTTTTCTTCCTCGAGCTGATAAAGTTTGGCATTCAATAAATCTAAAGCAATCTTTCGATTTGCTTCCTGGTACCTTTCCCGACTAGCTGTCACAACAATTCCCGTAGGTTTATGTGTTAGACGAACGGCTGTCGAAACCTTGTTCACATTTTGTCCTCCGTGCCCACCCGACCTATAAAACTGCCAATCTAAATCACTTTGGTTAATTTTTATATCAGACTGAGTAATTTGCGGGAGGACAACAATAATACAGGTTGAAGTATGAATTCTTCCCTTTCTTTCCGTATTCGGAATTCTCTGAACTCGATGAACACCGGTTTCATTTTTAAATAAATTAAAAGCATCAGTTCCGCTTATTTGGATTGTTTTTTCATCCAAGTTGGCATATTTAAATCCTTTTTTTTGAGCAAATAATAAATATGAAGCAAGTAATTCCTCCATCCAAAGTTTTGATTCATCTCCTCCAACTCCAGGTAGAGCTTCGATAATGGCGACGTTAGGATTTATTTGCATAGTTTGTTGATCAATTCTTTCGTAGTTAAAGTTATTTGTTCCCCCGTCTTCATGTCTTTCAATTTCACAACGTTATTCTTGACTTCTTCCGGTCCGATGATAATAACATAAGGAATTCCTTTTTTATTAGCATATTTAAGTTGCTTGTCCAATCTTAAATCAGTATCGAGATTAATATCAGTATTAATATTATTATTCCTTAGTTCATTAGCGATTGAAATTGATTTTTTTAATAAATCATCAGAAAAAACAGTGACTAATATTTTAGTAGAAGTAATTTCGTTTGGTAAAAGATTAAGTAGTTTCATAGCCTCCAACAGTCGATCGAATCCAAAAGCAAATCCAACCGCAGGAGCATCTTGGCTTGTAAATTGGCCAATAAGTTTATCGTAACGGCCTCCTCCACCAACAGATAGTACTCCATAATCCTCAATTCTTAATTCAAATATAAAACTAGTGTAATAATCTAAACCTCGAATTAGAGTCGGATCAAACCAAAAATCATAATTTCTTCCTTCTTTATAATTTATATTTTTTAAAAGCAAAAATAATTCTTTTATTTCCTTTGGTTGTGGATTATTGACTATCTTGTTAAATAATTCATCTGCTTCTTGATTAGTTTTTCCCTCAGACATTAATTGCTTTATGAACGCAATAGGCCCTTTATCAGTTTTATCTAATGCTATGGCTGCTTTTGAAGACAAATTGTATAGTTGAAAGATTCTTCGATCATTAATTCTCATAGAATATTTTTTAAATCCAAGATTTTCCATGATATTTAAAACACAACTAATTATTTCCGCATCGGCATAAATACCTCCTACGCCAACTGTATCTATGTCACATTGCATGAATTCTCTAAATCTTCCTTTTTGAGTATTATCAGCTCGCCATACTGGTTGGATTTGATACCTTTTGAATGGTTTTGGTAAATTTTGATATTGAGCAATTACTCTTGCTAAAGGAACAGTTTGATCATAACGAAGGCCTACTTTTCTTTTACCTCTGTCTTCAAAAAGATACAATAATTTATCAGCCTCATCTCCGTATTTTCCTAAAAGAGTTTCTGCGTATTCGAGAGCGGGCGTTTCTAAAGGATCAAAACCAAAACGCTCAAATATACTCTTAATTTTATTAATCAAATATTGTCTACTTATTGCTTCTTTTGGCAAAAAATCTCTAAAACCCTTCAGTGTTTGCGCAGTAATTTTTTTATCCATATCGTAAATTATATCAAAACTAACCTTATAACCAAACCAATAATTCAAGGCTAAATGTTACACCCTAATGTTACGGTGTAACATAAAAATTATTATAACCCCTTCTCCTTTTTGCGTTCAATTGATAGTTTTAGTTCCCAAGCTGCTTTCCAGTTAATTCCCGGACGTCCAGGATAGAAAATTTGACTAAAAATTTCCTCAAAAAATAACCAAATTTTTTCTTGTTTAATCAAGTTTTTAAGCACGGGGACAATACCCTCACTTTTTTCCATTGATAGTTTGTATTTATTAACAGTCGTATTTGATACTTTAAGTGCCTTGCAAATCATTCTATAGTCAATTTCTTTTAATAAAAGATAAATAATAGCAATTCGTTTGATAATCATTACACGTTCAGCAGGAGTTAAAAGATCAAACATAATCTTATTAAATTCATCTTTATTTTCAGTTTCTCCCAAAACTTTATAAAAAATAGAGAATATTTTTTCATAGTCTTGCTCCTTGATTTTTAAATATGAAATTCTTATCATGTTACACCGTAATGTTACAGTGTAACAATTTACTTGTCAGTCGCTTATAACCTACAAAAATGTACGTTTAGGTTGTTGTAAAGGAAAATTATTATCGACAGATATCAAACATTAGTGAAGCTATTTTAAAGAAACTAATTGAGAGTAGTCAAAATGTTGAGAATCTCTTTATTTCTCCAAACTCTTAAATTTATTTGACTTCCTGATTTTAAAGTTGAAACTAAATTATAAATAAATTTTTCGTCAAGCCCAGTGATTATGCGTCCATCAATCTCTATAATAATATCTTCTTCTTTGATTCCTGATTTTTCGGCTGGTGAATCTTTAATTACTTCAGAAACATAGGCACCTTCAACAAGGTTATTTTGTTGTGCTGTTTGCGTATCAATTATACGATAGCGAATGCCAATGATCGGACGATTGATTGATTCTGGATTTTCGGCAGAAGGTGTGCTTGTTGGTTGATTGTTTGAAGTAGGTTCAGGATTATTAGGCAGACTAGACATAAATCCAAATTTTTGTGCCAAAAAAACTACCAGTATTACTAGTACTAATACAAAAAGTTTTTTCATATTATTTTGTTAAAAGCTCGATTGCCTTTTCTAGTTGTTTATCAGATTCTTTGTTATTGATATTAACTTCTTTAATTTCATTAACAATTTTAATTTGTGGCTCAATACCTTTACTATTTATCCAATCACCATTAGGCAATACCCATTTGGCGACGGTTACGTGTAATCCTGCCCCACCTTTGAGATCAAGGGCTTCTTGAACCGAACCTTTGCCGAAACTTTTTTCACCGACGAGTTGAGCTCTTTTATGATCTCGTAGTGCACCGGCCAAGATTTCTGAAGCTGAGGCAGAGCCTTTATTTATTAATACTATTAGTGGAATATCTTGCAGCTTGCCAACTCTTAAAACAAGGTATTCTTTATCTCCATAGATAGTTGCCTCTTGTTTGACGACTAATTTTCCCAAAGATAGAAACTCTGAGGCAAGGTAAACGGAACCATCTAAATAGCCACCCGGATTATTACGAAGGTCTAAAACCATTCCCCTAATTTCTTGATTAGACCACTTGACCTTGATTTCATCAACCGCTTTATTCCATTCATCATTTGTATTATCCCCGAATTGATTGACTTTAAGAACAGCAATATCTTTTTTAAAATTAAGCTCAACAGAAGATATAATAATTTGTTGTCTAACAATCGTTACCTCTATTTCTTTATTATTCCTTTCCAAAGTTAACTTAACCTTAGTATCTTTTGGCCCACGAATTTTAGAGACAGCCTGGGGCAGGGTCCAGTTTTTAGTAGAAATGTCATCTACCTTATTAATATAATCGCCGGGTCTTACTCCTACTGCCTCAGCTGGCGATTTTTTTAATGGTGCAATAATTATAATTCGGTTATCTTTTAGGTCAAGTTGGGCGCCAATGCCTTCAAATTTACCTCCCAGATCATCTTTAGTTTGTTTATTTTCTTCAGGAGTAAGAAAAAAAGTATAAGGATCTTCAACAGACGCCACCATTCCTTTAATTGCTCCGTAATACATTTTCTTTGGATCTATCTTTTTTTGATCAACATATCTTTCCTGCAATTTACTCCAAGTATCCCAAAAAAGATCAAAGTTTATGGTAGGTTGTTGGCTGTTGTAGGTTACAGGTTTTAAAGGATATGAGCGACTTTTGTATTCGCCTATTTTGAATCCGCTACCAAATATGAGAATTATAAACGATATAATCAAGAGAAAGTTTGTCAGATGACTGGTATTTTTTTTCATTGGTAGAAGTAAATAATACTAGATGCATTAACTATAGTACAATTGGGAAATTTTAACTTAATAATTTTTTTGTAATCATTTATATTTTTAAATTGCGCATAAGAAATTCCAGACTCTTCAGTTAATTTAGATAGACTCAAAAAACCTTGACAGCCAAGCGCCTCAGCCTTGGCTTTAAGGTAAGCAGTTATATTTTCACAAACAATAATACTATTAAAAACGTTTTCTGACAAAAAATCGGAATTATTATTTGAATAAAATACTTTACCTCCAAAATTGCGGTTAACGTTTTTTGCTGGAATCTGCTCACCTTTATCAACTTCAATTGATATTTCATTTTTTTTAATTTTATCGACCTTTCCTTTAAAAAAAGCATTAATAGTGTTTTCTATTTCAGTTTTATTTAGTATGGTGATCGAGCCATCAGAGTGATTAATTTCTTTAATTAATCCAGAATATTTAGAAACGACTTTTTTTACTGAAAGAAGTCCTTTATTGATGGCAATTATTTCATTTTTTGAAATAGATTCTCCAACAAATTTTTTTAAATAATGAAAAATTTTTTGGGGTGGAATGCCTAAATTTTTAGCAATTAAAATATTAATTTCCTCTTCAATTTTTTTCTCTAAATACGGAGTATCAAAATCAACCATCTGACCTTCTTTTAGTAGGCAATGATCAAAAGTTGAGACAGGAAATGATATTAACATAATGATTCATTATATGAAGAAAAAATGCTCAACGCAAACCCTGATAGGAAACATATGGAATAAGAGCCAGATAGCGTGCATATTTTAGTTCTTTTGTTAGCATACGTTGGTGTTTGGCACAGACATTCGTATCTTCTCTGTTTAAAATTTTTTTCCTCGGCGATAAAAATTTTTGTAAATTATCAACTTCTTTAAAACTTGGATTAGTTTTATATTGGCAAAAAAAACATTTCATATTATTTAAAATGGTATATCATCAGGATTAACAGTTTCTTCTTTTGATGGTTGAGATTTTGTATCTTCGGTTTTCATTGTTACATTTTCACTTTCGTTTTCAATCACAGTTTCATCTTTTTTCCCCGTTTCAATAGTCTCTGTCATTTTTCTACCTTCACCGAAGACAATAAAATCATCAAGTACAATCTCAGCAATCATTCTTTGAATGCCATCTTTACCTGTAAAAGTTCTATATGTCATTCTTCCTTCAGCAAACACTTTTCTGCCCTTATTCAAAATTTTTCCGCAAAGTTCTGCCAATTTTTGCCAAGCTACTATTCGGTGATACTGAACATCTTCTTTGGTTTGACCGTCATTTGTAGTCCAGCTACGATTAGTGGCAATGCCAAAGGTGCAAACAGCTGTACCCGCCGGTGTATATTTTAATTCCGGATCACGGGTCAAATTACCAATCAAAACAATTCTATTTAATGATCTACTGGCCATAATATATTTTACTCTTGGACTAATAATAAATACCTTAAAATTTTTTCGTTTAAATTAAATTTATTTTTTAGTTCTAAAACGCTTTTCTTATCAATTTCAATTTTGAAGTTAAAAAAAAGCGCCGTATGATTTTTCTTTATAGTATAAGCCAGAGTCTTTTCACCCCATTTTTCCTCCTTGGTTATTTTACCACTCAATGACTCGACAATTTCCTTAATATTTTTTAGCTCAGCCTCTTCCTTAGTTAGGAAAGTTAATTCATATTTCATATATTTATTTGTAATATAATACTAACTAACATGGAAAAAATCAACGGGAAAACTATTTTGATTGTTATTATTTGGTTTTTGATCATTGTTTTATTATTTTATACCAGATTCATAAATTTGAATTGGGGTCTCCCCTATCCAATGCATCCGGATGAGCGCAACATGGCAAATACAGTTCAATCATTGAACTGCAATATCAAATACCAAATATCCAATATAAAAAATTGCTTTAATCCTCACTTTTTTGCTTATGGACAATTACCACTTTATTTAGGTTATTTATTGACGTGGGTATTTAAAGGTTATAGAAACTTTGGAAGTCTGGTTATTACTTTGGAAGAGGCTGTAATAAGTTTGAGGATGATATCAGCAATTGCTTCGATAATCAATGTTTTTGTATTAATGAAAATTGTCAATTTAATCTCAAAAAAAAATCAGTCACATTATATGATATTAATTTTAATTTTTTCTCCTTTTTTCATTCAATTTTCTCATTTTGGCACAACTGAATCTCTCTTAATGTTGTTCTATAGCCTAATTATTTATTTTTCAATGCGATTAATAGCCCGCCGTACAACCTACGAGGTTGTATGGCTAGCTTTAGTTTCTGGGTTGGCAGTAGCTACAAAAGTATCATCAATACTATTTATTATAGTTCCACTAACTGCGATATTATCTAGTCTACGATCGTGGGATAGATATAAAAATTTATTTAAATTTGGATTGTTAGCGGGAACTTTTATGATAATATTTTCTCCCCATAATTTTATTAACTTTCAGGATTTTGTTGGTGCAATGAGATATGAATCAGACGTAGCACTAGGAAGAGTTTTAGTTTTTTACACAAGACAGTTTGTTGAGACAGTTGCGATTTGGTTTCAGTTAACGAAAATTTTTCCTTATGTTCTAGGTTGGCCGCTATACATCTTCGGAATATTAGGTTTTTTGAGATTAAGTTGGAAAGATGAAAAAATAAATTTACTTCGATTCGCTTTCCTTATATATTTTATTCCGAGCGCTTTTCTTTATGCCAAATGGAGCCGTTTTATGGCGCCGGTATTTCCATTAATGACGGTATTTGCTATTTTATTTATGCAAAACTTCATTATTCAATTAAATAGAAAATTCTGGATTCCCGCCTTCGCGGGAATGACACTAATACTGATAATTCCCGGTATATCTTATTTATCTGTTTATCAAAATCCAGATGTCCGTTTCCAAGCTTCTGAATGGATTTATAAAAATATCCCTAATAATTCATATATTTTATCAGAAACAGCCAACGTTGTTGACATACCTATTGCAAATGGATCAAATAATTACAATGTAATTTCTTTTAATTTTTATGACCTAGATGAAAGTCAGGAGTTGCAGTCAGAATTAAAAAAACATATTGAAAAAGCCGATTATATCTTTGTGCCTTCAAGAAGAATCTTTGCTAATCATCCAAAAGATAAATATCCTTTATTAAGCAACTATTATGATAAATTGTTCTCAGGTAAATTAGGGTTTATAAAAGTAGCTGAGTTTTCATCAGGATTAAATGACGAGAAAGCGGAAGAGACATGGACAGTCTTTGATCATCCAGTTATACGAATATACAAAAAAGTTAAGTCTTGAATGAGTTGTGTCATCCCCTCGAAGGAGGGGATCCAGACTATAATTATATTATAAAACGATAATGAATATTTAGCTTGGATTCCCGCCTGCGCGGGAATGACATCTAATTAATTTTTCTTAATCTTATAATTATTTTCTAAATCCTCTATCTTGTAACCGGCCTTTTCTATTCTGACTCTTAATTTATCAGACATATCAAAATTTCCAACTTTTCTAGCTTGAAGTCTTTGTTCTGCTAATTTGATTATATTCACTGGAACTTTTTCTTCAATCGTTTTTCCAAGGTTTAAGCCAAATACTTTATCGAAATCCATAAGTAAAAAATATTTTTCTTCATTAGTAATATCAGACTTGATCATATCCCACATTATAGCGATTGCTTGGGCTGTTTGTAGGTCGTTGGAAATTGACTCAATAAACTGTTTTTGAAATTCTATGGCTTTTGAAGATTTTAGATTTACTGATTTTTTTTGCGAATCTAAGCTCAGTGTAATTTCTTTTAGTTTTTTTAAAGCTTCCTGGCTGGCTCGGGCTGACTGCCAAGTAAAGTTTTGGGATTGACGATAGTGAGATTGTAAAAATAATAGTCTTAAAGAGATCGGGTCAATCTTATTTTTTAATATATCATCAAGCGTATAAAAATTACCTAAAGATTTACTCATTTTTTGCCCATCAACAGTAAGAAAATTATTGTGAAACCAACATTTTACAAATGATTTCCCGGTAGCCGCTTCAGATTGAGCAATTTCATTTTCATGATGAACCGGGACATGATCAATTCCACCTGTGTGAATGTCAATTGTTTCTCCCAGATATTTCATACTCATGGCTGAACATTCGATATGCCAGCCTGGGAATCCTTCGCCCCAAGGAGAAGGCCAATGCATCGTATGATCAGCAAATCGTCCAACTCTTTTAAACCACAAAGCAAAATCTGCGGGATGTTTTTTTTGCGGATCAACATTAACTTCTTTTCTTACGCCTTGAATTTTTTCCTCTAATTTTTGGCCCGATAGTTTTCCATAATTTTTAAATTTCATGACATTAAAGTAAACTGCCTCATCAGTCTCATAAATATATCCATTTTGTTTTAATCTAGAAATTAATTGAAGCATTTCTTCAATATGTTCAGTGGCTTTGCAGACAATATCAGGGCGAATAATATTTAGAGCATCGGTGGTTTTAAAGAAAAAATCAGTATAGAATTGAGCAACATCCCAAACAGTTTTTCCATATTTTTTTGCTCCTTTTTCCATCTTGTCTTCTCCACTGTCATCGTCTCCGGAAAGGTGGCCAACATCAGTGACATTCATCACGTGTTTTACTTTGTAACCTAAATAAGTAAGGGTTCTTTTTAAAACATCGTTGTTGGTATAGGTTCTCATATGACCAATATGAGTGAAGTCATAGACAGTCGGGCCACAGACATACAAAGAGACATTAGGAGGATTTAGTGGTTTGAAATTTTCGATTTTGCGAATTAAAGTGTTGTAGAGTTTCATAGCAAATCAATTGTAGCAGAAAATGATTTAGTCGGGGTGGTGGGAATTGAACCCACTGCCTTTCGGTCCCGAACCGAAAATTCTACCGATGAACTACACCCCGTATTTTTTCAAATTATATCATTACTGTTTTCCAGAAGCCGGTTTGAGCTCAACGTGCTGGCGTTCAGCAGTTTTTTTTGAAGAGAAAATACTTTTTCTTGTCTTTCCTTTTGGAATACTTGACTGTTGCTCTCTTTGTTTTTTCTCCTGAGTCAAATATTCTTCTTGTCTTTTTTTCTCTGCTTCAACCATTTTTTTTCTTTCTAAAGATTTTTCATCATCTCTTCTCACAATTTGGAATAGCCTGCTTCTTAAGAAATCCATTTTCATTTTTTCTTTATCTTTAAATTTTTCTTGCAGTTTTTTAAAGTCCAAAGCAGTATGTTTATTACCATGCTTAACCTCTGAGGTTTTGCTTTCAAAAGTTTTATCGAAAGGATTTAGAGTTTGGACAACCGATTTAACTGTTTTTTTGGCAGTTGATTGACCCAGCTCAACAAGTTGTTCAAATGAATCTTCAAGAATGCCGCCTTTAGCCATAATTATTATATTCCCAACATCGCCTTAGCTTTTTTACTCATCTTCTCCATTGACCAGGGAGGATCAAAGGTTAGTTCTAAGACAATATCTTCTTCTTTAACGCCGAATTCTTTTATCTTATCCTTAATTTGTTTTTCAATTTCAGAAAACAATGGACAACCAATAGTCGTCAATGTCATCACCACTTTGATCTTGTTTTTAATGATTTTTATTTTGTAGACAAGACCTAAGTCAACAATTGAAATATTTAGTTCAGGATCCATTACGTCAAGGAGTTTTTCTTTAATTTGTTTAGCGGATAGTTTCATAAATGTTATAATGGTTATAAATATTATAACTATTATAAAGATTAAAACCATATGATTAACTATAAACTTCATTTCATTCCCCTTGGTGGCATTGTTGGCGTCACCAAAAATATGTACGTCTATGAAATTTATAGCGACGACAAACTGCAAGACATTGTTATTGTAGACTGTGGAATTGGTTTTCCAAAAGAAAAAGAATTAGGGGTAGATTTTGTTATTCCAGACATAAGTTATTTAATAGATAAAAAGCAATACATTAGAGCAATTTTGATTACTCATGGTCACGAAGATCATACTTCAGCTCTTCCGCTACTTTATGATGATCTAGGTCGACCTCCAGTCTATGCCAGCTTATTGACATCGATTTTTATTGAGAATAAATTTAAAGGCAGAAATAAGAAAATCGTAGTTAATAGGGTTGATTTTGATAAAGAATATTCTTTTGGAGACTTTCGTGTCTCATATTTGAGAATGACCCATTCAATTCCCGATACTACACACATCATAATCAAAACACCAGTTGGGACGGTCTATCATGGGTCGGATTTTAAACTTGATCTCACTCCTCCTTATGGACCTGGTCCGGATTTTTATAAAATTACTAAGGCTGGTCATGATGGGATTTTGTGTTTATTATCAGACTGTTTAGGGTCTGAGAGGGAAGGTTTGACACTATCCGAAAATATAGTTGGCCAGACTTTTGAAAATGAAATGAGGAAGACCAAGGGTAAGTTTATTATGACGACATTTTCATCAAATATTTCAA
>CAYIVY010000022.1:0-11014 GCA_964366945.1 uncultured Gammaproteobacteria bacterium | reverse complement strand
TTAGAAATTAAGAAAAATCTTAAGCAACAGATCATTCAGGAAGAAATCGTCAGAATTCAACCAATAGGTTTGATTACGATCCCAAAATATTTACGCGTTCAACTTGGTTTTGATGTGTCAAAATTAGCCAGGATTAAAAGCGAAAAAGGGAGATTGATTATTGAACCAGTTAGGACGCTTTCTTATCCGGTGCGCAGTTATTCCGATGAGGAAATAAAAGAATTTTTAGAAGAAGATAAAAAAGAAACAAAAGAATTAAGAAAAGCAGGTTATAAGCTATAAAGACGATGAAAAAGAACTTAATCAATCCGACCGTATTTTTTAATGCATCAGTAATTATTGCTGGATTTATTTCTATTAATGGAGGATCGGCAAAACTTCTCAAATACGTTCAAAAAAAGAAAATCAAAGGAATTATCTCTGAAATTATTTATGATGAGGTAATGAGAAAATCAGAAAAGATCGGTCTTTCTTCAGATGAAATAAAGCGGAAGTTATTTTTAATCTTTGATAATATTAAAAAGGCTCCGGATGAAAATTTAGTGAAAAAATTTAACGATATTGTTATTGATTTAGGGGATAGTCATGTTTTAGCTTCATCAATTGAGGTGAATGCGGATTTTTTAGTCACCCTTGATAAAAAACACCTCCTTATTTTAAACCAAAAAATTGAAGAATTGAAGATAGTTTCCCCAAAACAATTAATAGAAAGACTCAATTATTGATTTCTTTTTCTGTTACAATGTTAAAATGTCAAAAGTTAATATAAAACCTAATTTTGCTACTGATGTCCTTGAAGAGTTGAAAAAAGTGACTTGGCCAACAAAATCGGAGACTGTGAGACTGACAACAATCGTCATAGTTGTCTCCTTGATAATTGGACTTTATGTGGGTATAATAGACATCTTGTTAGCCAAAGGATTGGAGATAGTTACAAAATTTAGATAAATATTCATCATGCAAGCAGACCAAATTAAAATTGCTGGCCCGGTACCTAAATGGTATGTCATTCATATTCAAACAAGTTATGAAGGGCGGGTTAAACAGGCGCTAGAGCAAAGAGTCAAGAGTTTGGGTGTAGAAGATAAAATTTTTGATATTGTCATTCCAACTCGCGAGATTATTGTTGTCAAAAAAGGTAAAAAAACTAAAGCAATTGAAAAGGTATTTCCCGGTTATATTTTAGTAAAAATGATTTTGAATGATGATTCATGGTTGGTAGTTAGAACAACGGAAGGCGTCACCGGATTTGTTGGGGCTGGACTCAAACCGACTCCAATCTCAGATCGTGAGGTTGACGCGATTATGAAGTTTGTCCAACAGGAGCAACCTAAATTTAAATCTAAGTTTTCTGTTGGTGAGGCGGTTAAGATTTCTGATGGGCCTTTTTCTGATTTTCTTGGTAGTATTCAGGAGATAGATGAAGAAAAAGGAAAAATAAAAGTTTTAGTGTCAATCTTTGACAGGGAAACACCGGTTGAGTTGGATTTTTTACAGGTAACTAAATTATAAAATTTATAACTGTTATAACAATTATAATCGTTATATTTCTATGAAAAAAATAAAAATTATTTTGAAATTAAATTTGGCAGCCGGTGAAGCAACTCCGGCCCCTCCAGTTGGTCCAGCTTTGGGACAACATGGCGTGCCGATTATGGAGTTCATCAAGGAATATAATGCTAAGACCTCAAAGATGAAAGGTCAGATTATTCCGGCGGTTATCACGGTCTATGTTGATAGAACTTTTTCATTTATAACCAAGTTGCCACCGGTGGCGGCCATGATTAAAAATAAACTATCGTTAAAAAAAGGATCGGGTAAACCAAATACAGAAAAAGTAGGTAAGTTAACAAAAGTTCAACTAGGAGAAATTGCTAAAGAAAAAATGGCTGATTTAAATGCCAATGATCTTGAAGCGGCTAAGAAAATTATTGCTGGAACAGCACGAAGTATGGGGATTGATGTTGAAAGTTAAATTTTATTATGGGCAAAGTTAAACCACGATTACTAGGTAATGAAGAGGTCGAGGAGAAGCAGAAAAAGGAGCAAAAAGCCAAGTCGTTAGAAAAGAAAATATCAAAAAAGAAATTCATCACCGATGAAGCTTCCTCCGAGGCTAAAGTTATGGTGGACAAAACGGTGAAGGAAAAAAAATCAAAATCTCCAAAGACCATAAGCCTTAATCTACATGGTAAGAACTATCAAGAAGCTAGAAAATTGATTGACAGAAATAAATACTATTCTTTGGAGGAAGCTGTTGCAATATTAAAAAAAATCAAACCAACCAAATTTGATCAATCGGTAGAGCTGCATTTTGTGGTTGATGAATCGGGACTCAAAGGAGAGATCGATCTACCTTTTTCGACAGGTAAGATAGTTAGAGTTAAGATTGTTGATGATGTAGTTCTTTCTGATCTTGAAAAGGGTAAAATGGAGTTTGATGTTTTAGTAACCCATCCATCATTTATGCCAAAGTTAGCTAAATATGCTAAGGTTTTGGGACCAAAAGGGTTAATGCCAAATCCAAAAGCGGGAACTGTGTCGATGAAACCGGAAGAGGTGGTTAAGAAGTTTGAAAAAGGGATGCTTCGCTTTAAGACAGAAGCAAAATTTCCTCTCATTCATCAGATGATCGGTAAGATTTCAAATGATGAAAAAAACTTAATTGCTAATGCGGAAAAATTTATTGAAGCGGTCGGAAAAATTCATATAAAAAATGCTTTCATCAAAACTACGATGAGCCCATCCGTTAAACTAGAAATGTCAAAATAATCCACCAGGCCATACAACCTCGTAGGTTGGATGAGGCTAATCTATCATTAATTTTTTAATGTGCTTTAATTTTCTTTGATAATCTTTATTGTTTTCTACAAATTTTTTATAATCTAAACAAGAATTGATAGATATTTCCTTAATGTATTCCTTTAAATATTTTTCATTACTTATAAAATCTTTATATGATGATAAATTCCAATCTTCAGGATTATCAACGAGATAACTAGTGGTTGGATTTAAGTGAATATAACGTGAAACGTGCAAGAGATGTTCATTACTTTCTATTATTACTGATTTGAATCGAGATTGCCACAAAGGTCCTTTACGATTATTTTTTATATTAAAATATCGACTAAAACTATTTTCAACATTACTGATATATTGTGAGAATCTACTTGAGTTAATTATTTTTACCAATAGATGATAATGGTCTGGCATAATGCAATAAGAAATTATTTTAGCTAAAGAATTATAATTAGGAATTAATAAATTAATATTGAGCGAATTTTTTCTTAAATAGACAGAAAGGCTTAATTTTGCTTTTAGATTATTATAATAGTCTAGGGTATTAATAAATCTTAAACCATTTTCAGATTTAGAAAAAATTCCAAAATTAGCAATACTTTTATTAAAAACATGATAAAAGCAGTCATCATAAAATTTATTTTTCATAAATTAAGTTTTAAATAAATAAAAAAATTAGTCAATCGCTTATAACCTACAAAAGTAGTCTAACGGATTGCTAGGAAGGTATTAATTTATCAATATGCCAATACAACCTCGTAGGTTGTATGAGGCTATATTTTGAATTTTCGTCGAGCTAAGTCAACAATAATATTGGCGGCATCTTCAATTGTGATATCAGATCCTGTTTTGATTACTAAATCATAGTGATATGCCTTATACTGATTCTGGTTGAATAGAGACTCAACAAACTCTCTTCGTTCTTTGTCAGACTCAGCAATTCTTTTTACCGCCTCAGATTTTGAGATATGTTCATAGGTCATCTGCCAGGTAATCCGCTGATCAAGTAGGCAGATCATTCTAATATTTAGACTGCTTGGAAAAAGAAAGTTTCCTCCGCGACCTAAAATTATTGTATAACCTTTTAAACCGACCAAAGTCATGACTTTAATCAGGTGTCGTTGATATCCGGAAAGATTAACAAATCTTTTCCCAAAAGTTTTGGCGATGATAATATCAGCTAATGGCAATCTTTTTGGATCGACCGACTGAATTAGCTCTTCCTCTAGATCTTTATTTTTAGCGATTTGATCAATTAGTTCATGATCATAGACTTTCCAAGGCTCTCCTAAATTTAAAGCGATTAAATTGGCGGTTGATTTTCCACCGCTACCCATCTCTCTGGAAATCGTAATAATTGGAAGTGGTCCGCCAATTTTTGGAGAAGACCTTTTTATTTTAGGAAAAAAATTCTTCTGAAAAATTTCATAGATTTTTTCCATGAAAAAATTATATCATATGATATGGACTATTTGATCAACAAAGAAAGCCAGTTTTGGACATACCTTTCACAGGGACAGAAAGATCTTTTGAACGAGGGCTTGTACTTGATGGATGATATTGTTCAACACCAAGCCTATCAGTTTAAAGATTATTCATTCTTGGTTTTTCCTTTTGCCAAGGCATATGAAGGTTTTTTAAAAAAAATCTTTAGAGAAAAGGGCTTGATCAGCCGGCTTGACTATATTTCCGATCATCTGCGGTTGGGAAAATTAATGTCACCCAATTTAATTGGGAAGTTAGGAGAAGACTCTCTTTATATAAAAATCAAAGAACAATATTCTCAGGATTTAGCCGATAAAGTTTGGAATGTCTGGAAAAATGGACGAAATCAAATTTTTCATTACTTTCCTCACAACGTCAAAGCAATTTCCTTTAGTGAAGCTAGAGGGATTTGTATGGATATTATAAGAACGATAGAGGAAGTATTTTTAAAGTTAAATTATAAAGATTAAATTTTATAATTTTTTATGAACGGGCTAACATCTATCCAAGCATCCCAATTTCTAACTAAATACGGTTTGAATTGTATAAAGGAGCAAAAGAAAAAGTCAATCTTTATAAAATTTTTTGAACAGTTTAATAACTTTTTAACAATCTTACTCATTGGAGCGGCTGTTTTTTCATTTCTTCTTGGAGAGTCACTTGATGGTAGTTTAATAATTGGAATTGTTGTTTTAAATGGATTTTTTGGTCTTTATCAGGAGGCAAAGGCGGAGGAATCATTAAAGGCCCTCAAGCAAATGACAGTCACTAAAGTTAGAGTAATCAGGGACAGTCAGCAGATTGAAATTGATAGTAAATATCTAGTTCCTGGTGATGTTGTTTTTCTTGAAGAAGGAGTTAAGATTCCAGCCGATGGAAAAGTAATTCAAACAGTCAATCTCGAAGTCAATGAATCGGCATTGACAGGAGAATCTTTATCAGTTTTAAAGGCAGTTAAAGACGAGGTATTTTCTGGAACAATTGTTGCCCGCGGTAGAGGTTTAGTGATAGTTAAAAAAACAGGGGATAATACAAAATTTGGTAAGATTGCCGGTAGTTTAATGTCAATTGAAGACGGAACTACTCCTCTTCAAAAAAAGCTGGCCGACCTGACAAAATTAATCGGTATTGGAGGAATAGTTTTATCAATAATTGTTTTTTTGGTTTCATTGTTGGAAGGTACAGGTTATTTCCCGGCATTTTTACTGGCTGTTTCACTGGCCGTTGCCGTTGTTCCTGAGGGGCTACCGGCCGTCATGACAATCACCTTAGCTATTGGTATGAAAAAAATGGCCGGAAAAAAAGCCATAATCAGAAAACTATCCGCTATTGAAGCCTTAGGTAGTATTACTCTAATTGCAACTGATAAAACAGGGACACTGACGACCAATAAAATGCAGGTGAAGGAGGTTTATGTTGACAACAAAACAATTAATGTAGGGGCGGATTTAATATCCGCCCATTTTGAAGGGCGATTACAAGAATCGCCCCTACAATTAATGATTTTAAATGGCATTCTCTGTTCGACCGCCTCTCTTGTTTACATTCATGATCACCATGCCCGCAATGCTACGCATAGCGTTGCAGGCGGGGGCTCTTGGGACGTTCTTGGGGATCCAACTGAAGGAGCATTGCTTTTTTTAGCTCAAAAACAAGGATTGGATATTGAAGAAATAAGAAAGAATTGGCAGTTGATTGATGAAAAACCATTTGATAGCGTGACAAAGATGATGACGGTAGTTGTTAGAAGACTGTCTTTGTCCAAAGACAGTCTTCATCTAACCTTATCAAAGGGCGCACCGGAATCAATCATAAATATCTGTGACAAAATATTGGTTGGAAACAAAGAAATAAAAATGACCGAAGAAAAAAAAATACAGATAGAAAATCAAGTGAAAAAATGGGCGGAGAAAGGACTGAGAGTATTGGCTTTTTCCTATTTAAATTCAAACACCCCTGGGGTGTCCTTAAATAGTAACAAGCTCACCCCAGGGGTGTTCTTAGGTATGGTCGCCATTCATGATGCTCCTCGACCCGAGGTAAAGGAGGCAATAATTAAAGCTAAAAAAGCCGGAATTAAAGTAGTTATGATCACCGGTGATAACGAAAAAACGGCTGAGGCAATTGGCGTTTCAAGTGGATTGATAGAAGATGGTGATGAGATTTTAACTGGTTTGCAGTTGGAAAAATACAATGATGAAGAGCTATTAAAGATATTACCGAATGTCAAGATATTTGCCCGGACCAATCCTTTTCAAAAACATAGAATTGTCAGACTTTATCAGCGGTTGGGTGAGATTGTGGCAGTCACGGGAGATGGAGTCAATGATGCAATCGCCTTAAAGCAGGCCGATGTTGGCGTGGCGATGGGATTAGTTGGTACCGATGTTGCTCGAGAAACTGCTGACATGGTAATCACCGATGATAATTTTGCCACAATTGTCACTGCCGTCGAAGAAGGAAGAAGTATTATCAATAGTATTAAAAATGCTATTAAATATTTACTTTCGTGTAATGTCTCCGAAGCGACTGCCCTTATTATTGGTCTTATTCTGGGGTTACCGACCTTTTTTTATCCGATTCAACTTTTATATATTAATTTAGTTACCGATGGTCTACCGGCTCTAATGTTGGCGTTTGCTCCACGTGACTCGGGATTAATGTCAATCACTCCGGAAAAAGAGATGGTTCTTCTCAAAAATAAAGATCGGTCATATATTGGAGCAGTCGGTTTGGTAGGGGCGATTCTTGTAATCGTCTCTTATTTTGTTTTTTCTGGCCAAAAATTGGGAGGAACAGCTGCTTTTTCAGTTCTGACAATCATTCAGTCTTTTGTCTTTATAGATCTATGGTTAAGCCACCGTCACATTCATGAAAATATCAGACACCTTTTTTCACCGTTGTTTTTTTTAGCTTTTATCTTGCCGTTAGTATTCCAATATATTATTTTAAGTCATCCGTTTTCAGCGGGTATATTTAAAGTCTCGACGGTTTCAACTTTGATATATTTTGAATTTCTAGGTCTCTCAGTGTTGGTTTTGACAGGAATTTGGATGGTCAAGAAAGTTGTAAAATTATAATTTTTTTACTTCCTTAATAATTGCCTCGGCATCAATTTCGGCATATCGAAGCAGTTCATCAGGAGAGCCGGAGCGGGGAAGTTTGCGGACGCAGAGATGAACAAAATTTTTAATTTGTTTGTTTCTTGTAATTTGGTTATTGGTTACTATTGCGTTTAGTACACCTTCTCCAATCCCTCCAGCCGGATAGTGATCTTCAACGACTACAACATTATTTATTTGTTTGACTAGTCGATTAATCGATTGTACATCTAGTGGTTTGACGGAATAGACATCAAGAACAACTGTTACTATACTTTGTTCTGCTAATTCTTTCTGGGCCTTTAACGCCTCGTGTAACGTCACCCCGGCGGCAATTATTAAGACTAAGGGTCGGTCATGCCCGACCCCTACAATTTTATGAATTTTTGAACCGCCTATTTTAAAAACTTCCTTTTCATCGTAGATCACCGGTGTTTCTTTCCGACTAGTTCTGAGATAAAAAAGTCCGTCATGATTGGCCATTATCTGTGTCAATTTGAAGGCTGATGTAGCGTCAGATGGATAAAATATCGTACTTTGTAAAATACTCCTAAACATAGAAATATCCTCAAGACCCATCTGAGAGGGCCCGTCGGGGCCAATTGATACTCCACAATGCGAACCTGCTATTTTTAAATTGGGAGCAGAATATTGGGCCATTCTTAGTTGATCAAATCCTCGGGCCAGAAAAGCAGCAAAGGTCGATATAAAAGGAATAAATCCTATTTTGGATATACCAAGCGCCGCTGTGATCATATTTTGTTCGGCAATAAACATCTCAAAATATCTTTCCGGAAATTTTTTGGCAAATTTTTCGGAAAAAGTTGAATTAGACATTTCTGCGTCTAGGGCAACGATTTTTTCATTAATGTCACCGAGAGATAATAGAGCATCGCCATAAGCCATCCGGGTTGCGATTAAAGAGCCGAGTTTATAATCGGTAATCGGTAATCGGTAATCGGCAGACTGATTACTAATTACTGAAAACTGATTACTAAACTTTGATTTTGGTTTATTGATTTCTCCTCTTATTTTAAGGTCAACTTTCCCTAACTCTTTAAGTGCCGATTCCAACATTTCTTTTGGTAGTGGTTTTCCATGCCAGCCCAACTTATTTTCCAAAAACGAAACTCCTTTACCCTTGATTGTGCGGGCGAGAATCATGGTCGGCTTATCAGATGTAATTGGATGCAATCGGATATAATCGGATTTAATTAGATTTTTATCTAATTTCATCTGATTGTATCTAATTTCATCTGATTGTATCTGACTAAATGCATTAAATATCTTTTTCAAATCATGTCCATCTTCAACCGTAATCACATTCCAACCAAAGGACTCAATTCTTTTTTGATAAGTTTTTATATCCCAACCAAGCATAGTCTGGGTACTTTGACCAAGTCGATTTATATCTGCAATAGCGATTAAATTATTGAGTTTATAATATGAGGCAATTTGGATCGCTTCCCAAACCTGGCCTTCAGCCATTTCGCTATCTCCCAATAAAACCCAAATTTTTGGGATCCTTTTAATATTTAATATTTGATATTTAATATTTAATCTGATCCCCATCGCCATTCCAACCCCGGCTGACAAACCTTGACCGAGAGATCCGGTTGCCACATCAGCATATTTAAATCTAAAAGTCGGATGACCTTCAAGATCAGAACCGATCTTTCTCATCTGCATTAATTCTTTTTGAGAAATTACTCCGGCGGCGTGATAAAGAGAATATATTAGTGGAGAAGCGTGACCTTTGGAAAAAACTACTCGATCATTGGCCAAGCTTTGGACACCCTTGGGGTGGTTGAGGTCGAAGTGAAGAAATCCGCCAGCCGAGTTTGACTCGGCAAAAAAAAGGGTTGTCATCAACTCAACGGCAGATAGGGAAGTGGTCGGATGACCTGAACCAGCCTCAGTGGTTGAAGTTAAGATATTGTAGCGGATCAGTTGACAAAGTTTTTTTAATCTATCAAAATCGGCCATAGAGATAGTTTAACAAAAATATTATTAATAATTTCAAGTTTAAGTTAATGTTCAAATTTGTATTTGACACGATATGAGATTTAGTATAAAATTATACCAAATATGAAAACGTATTCTCTTTCAGAAATTATTATTATATTTAAGAAACAAAATATTTCTCTTTTTACAATTACAGATTTTGCCAGACTGTTTAATATAAAAAATAATAATACTCTTTATAAAAAAATTCAGAGATTGGAGAAGCAAAAAATAATAAAAAAAATAATAAATGGTAAATATTTATTTTCAATGTCTCACGTTGACGAATTTACGATTGCTCATTTTGTCATTCATCCTTCATATATCTCACTTGAATCGGCTCTTTCATTTTATGGAATTATGACGGGTTTTTCCTATTCAATCAGCTCAATCACAACTAGGCCACCCAAAAAAGTTACTATTGATGGAAAAGAATACTCATATTCGCACATAAATTCATCATTATTTTGGGGTTATGAAAAAAGTGGCCAGTTTTTAATTGCTGATAAGGAAAAGGCCCTACTTGACTATTGTTATTTTTCACTGAAAGGTCTTCGTACAGCAATTGATTTTGATGAGATTGATACGGCTCAAATTAACAAAGTAAAACTGTTAAAGTATGCTCAACGATGGGGAGATAGGCGTATAATAAAAACAATAAAAAATATATGATGACTCAAGAACAGATAGATATCTTATCAAAATATTACCGAATTGATAGATTCAGTATCCAGAGAGAATATCTTCAGCTTGTTTTTTTAAGTCATCTCTATCAACATAAAAAATCTGGAGAGTTGTATTTCAAGGGGGGGACGGCTTTGAGACTCCTTTATAAGTCGTCAAGATTTTCAGAAGATCTAGACTTTACTTCGAATCATAATAAAACAATAACAGAAAAAATAATAACGGAAGTTGAAAAATCAATACAGTCAGAGCTTCCAGAATTAACAATATCAATTTTATATTCAGGAAAAGATGGAGTCAGATATCGAATTAAGTATCAAACTTCCGATTTCAAATTCCCACTCGTAATCCGTCTTGATATTTCTGCCGGGAAACAATTTGCTGCTCTTGAAACATCTCCTATTTTGTCTCAATTTCCGATTGTAAATTTTCCGATTGTTGTTCATCTATCTCAAAAAGAAATATTTGCGGAAAAAATAAGAGCACTAATGACGAGAAGTAAAGGAAGAGATCTATACGATGCTTGGTATTTGTTTGAAAAAGGAGTTGTCCTTGATCAAAAACTGGTTAAGAAAAAAATGGATGAGGTTAAGAAAGTATATGATAAAGAAATGTTACTAAAAAAAGTTAGTAATTTTTCAGATAAACAACTTCATCAGGATTTGGCTCAATTTTTGCCACTAAACCAAAAAAAAATTATTCCTATGATTAAATATAAACTCAGTGAGTATATTAAAAATGTTCAAGTATAAAATAAAGCATTAACAAAATTTTCCCCTTGCAACCTCTCCTTTTTCTTGCTACATTAAACATTAATCATATATGTCTAAACTCAGACGGGGAGAGATAGCTACAATTCTGACTCTTGGTGCCCTAGCGGTATTGAGTATCAGTGCCCTGACATCTTCTATCTTTAACAGTATAAAAACTACAACGACTAA
>CAYIVY010000021.1:0-11175 GCA_964366945.1 uncultured Gammaproteobacteria bacterium | reverse complement strand
GTTCAGACGTGTGCTCTTCCGATCTGAACAGCTGAAGATATAAAAATTAAGATAGGCAATGCTTTAATTTCTTCCTCAACTTCGGAAGAACGAAGACTGGAGGTAAAAGGACGTGATTTCCAGACAGGAATGCCGAAGATATACGAAATTGGTGAAAAAGATATCAATTTAGCAATGACTAAACCACTAAAGGCAATCCTTGACGGAATAAAAGAGGTGCTTTCCCAAACTCCGCCGGAGTTAGCCGCGGACATTGTTGATAAGGGTATAGTACTCTCAGGCGGGACAGCTTTACTGACCAATCTTGATCGATACATCACTTATTACACTGGTGTATCTTCGTTTGTAGTTGATGAACCATTATTTTGTGTCATCCGGGGAGTGGGAATGGCTATAGAGAATTTAGACAGTTTTAAGGATGCTATCCGATAGTAAAAATACAGTTATTAGTTAATAGTTATTAATTAATAGTTTAAAACAGAAAACAACAATTATAATAAAATATAGTATTTATGAAAGTAAATAACATAAAACTGTCAATTAAAAAGATTTTAGACTTTTAAAACAATAGAAATAATCATAAAATAATTTGAACAAAAACGGTTTAAAATTTAATATTTAACATTTAATAATTTTCCTATAGTAACGAGTTCAATATGAAGCAAAATAAAATTTTAGGAATAACGATTACCTCAGAATCAAAAATAAGTATCCTAGAGAAAATTATAAAATACATTAGCGATCCAACAGGTTTTTTTCATATTATTTCACTTAACTCAGAAAACATAGTAGTTACTACTGAAAATGAGTTATTTAAAAAGGTTGTTGAGACAGGCAAAATTAAAATAGTTGATGGGATAGGGATTGTCCTGGCAGGCCGATTGCTTGGGGTTGACATAGGGGAGAGAGTGACAGGAGTAAGCTTGATGCAAGATCTTTTGAAGACAGCGTCAGATAGATGCTTAAGAGTGCTAATGATTGGGGGTAAAGATAATTTAGCACTTAGATTAGTTCAGTGCTACTTAGATAGATGGCCTCAAACTAAGTTTAAAGGTCTGCAAGGGATAGCTGACATTAAAAATATAAAGAAAGAGGAAGAGCACAAAATTTTCTCGATAGTAGCCGCTTACAAGCCCCAGTTGGTTTTTGCAGCTTTTGGCTCGCCGGATCAGGAGCTATGGTTAAACCGTCATAACAAGGAGTTTGCTCAATGCGTAGTAATGGGTGTTGGCGGAGCTTTTGATTACCTTTCCAACAATATCAAGAGAGCGCCAACTTTTATCCAGAATCTTGGATTGGAATGGTTATTCCGTTTAATAAATCAACCATGGAGGTGGAAACGTCAACTGCGACTTTTAAAGTTTATGATATTAATCATTAAAGAAAAATGGAAAGCAAAATAGCATCGGTCATTAAATACTTTTCTTTTTTTGCTTACCACCCTACGTTGGAAGAAATTTACCAGTTTTTACAGGTAAAAGTAAGTAAAGGTCAACTTCAGGCTGAATTAGATAGGCTCCAATATACTCCACCCCAGTATAGTATAAGAAAGAAAATATCCAGAAAGAAGCTTAATAATTGGCGCTACAAGGCTTACATTCGAATGCTTTCTTTATTTCCCCAAATCAAGCTCATTGGTTTATCTGGATCAATCTCAATGATGAATGCCGACGAGCATGATGACATTGATCTATTTATTATTACAAGTAAAAATAGACTATTTACAGGTAGGTTAATAGCTTTGGTTTTAGCTCAAGCAATAGGATTGAGAAGAATTAGAAAAGCACAATACCAAAAAGACAAGGTCTGTCTCAATCTTTTCTTCGACGAAAATAATCTAAAAGTGCCCAATTTTAAGCAAACCGAGTTTGTAGGTCACGAAGTTCTGCAGATGAAGCCAATAATTGTCAAGGAAAACATTTATGTTAGATTTTTGGAGGCTAACAGATGGGTATTTAAGCTTTTTCCAAACACGACTTCCCCTGTCATCCCCGTGAAGACGGGGATCCAGTCTAAAATTACCTTATTTATAATTATTTCCAATAAAATTGAATCCATTCTTAAAAAACTTCAATTAACTTTAATCAATCGCCACCGAACTACGGAGATCATAACAGATACACAGCTCTGGTTTCATCCTGACGACTTTGAGAGGAAAATGCAAAGCCGTACAACCTCGTAGGTTGGATGAGGCTAAAATTCAAACTTCCCGAGTATAGCAGGTACCCAGTCCGGCCGTTTCCAGTTGATCCAAAATACTATCTGCTCGTTTATTGTCGATCTTGAGAGTATCTTGAAGTTGGCGCGAAGACATCTCATCAAATTTATCCATCATCTCAAGGGCTTTACTAAATAGGGGATCGCGTTCAATTTTGGCTTCTTTAGCTTCCTCCACCCTTAGGTTGGATGGAGTTTTAACTCCTCCCTCTATTGATTTTAAGCGACTATCTATATCATCTAATTTTTTTAATATGATTTTTACTGATTCATCCATATAGAGTATTATTATAACATCAAACTTAATAAATATCCTTTATGGTTCAATTGCCTAGAGGAATGATAAATGTTAAGTTATACATAAATTATATATATTCATTTATAATTGTCAGTTGGAAATGGGATATTATTTTTTGGAGGTTATATAAAATATGATTTTTGATCAAAAACAAAAATTGCTAAATAACTCTCGAGATACGTTAAAAATAGAAATAATTCGATCAAAATTATGCTTACCAAAAGGTGGTCTATATAAAGGTTGTTTACCAAAATATAAATGGTCAGAAGAAAATATTGGCCAAACGTATTATAAGACAATACTTGCTTCAAAGGGAATCGAAAACATGAAATTTGGAACATATACGGTGCTGGGCGGTTGGTGTTCGTTAAGAACAAAATGTGTTAATGATCTATCTAAAGGAATATTTACTGATCCAAAAACAGGATTTATCCAGAAATATAAAAACGTAGATGAAGTTGCTGATTGGATTGCGCATGCAATCTCCGTAGATCAAATTATTGAGTCGATAGGAATGTACAATGGCGATTCATATGCAGCAATATCTGAGGAGTATTTATGGTCGGAAAAAGTTATTAGAATAGTTCAAAAATATTTTTCTCGCAAACTTTTAAATTCTGAACAAGACAAGATCAGACAATCAATAAGAATATCTGATGATAGAAGATATCAAATTACCAAGAAGTATATCGAGCTAGTGCAAAATAAAAAAATTACTTTGACTAAAATTATTGACTCTGATATTTTTTCTGAATTAGTACTAGCGAGAGATAAGATGCTTAACGATTTTAATATCTCATTAGTCGATCTTGGCAGACAATTAACTACCAATAGAGGGTTATTAAAAAATAAAAATAAAAATGATAAAAAGGAAATTCAAGAAGACATAAATTTTTATATTAACAACTATAGCATTGTGATGTTAATGTATACTGGCTACTACTTAGAAATTTTAAGAGCAAAAGGTTATGTTAAGACAGCAAAAGCGATAGTTATTGAACCATATGCGCATGTACAAAGTAATGAGTTTGAAGGAGAATTCAAAGGAGCTGTATTTAGTAGTGATAAAGGAAAAAATAACTACCACATAAAAGGCGGAATTAATGAAAACATTGGCTTCATCGCTATGGATGATGTTTCTACTTATGCTTGCAAGAGGGTCAAATTAATAAAGTCAATTTTTAATGTACCTAACATAAAGAATTATAATAAATTTATTGACATTTTATCTACTGATAAAAATATATCAATATTAGACTTAAGGAACAATCCGGTTTTTATGTATGGTATTAATTATTTGCCGTATGGTAAATGTAGAAAGGCTTTATTGGAAATGGTTGATATTAGAAATGAATATCTTATTCGAAAACGTAAAATAAAATATTATCCTGAAAATGAATCTTTTTATGAAATTAAAGAGCTAAAAAAAAACAAATCTCTACTGATATACAAACATGCTTTAATAGTGTTAAATGAGTTAGATAGGCTATTTTCCAAAATATTTACTATTTAATTAACACCCACATAGATTGATGGAGCGCTTTAAAACTATCAGATATTATTTTTGATTTTATTAATGTTGCATTAACCTGATTTGGCTCCAGTTGAATAATAGCTAAATAATCTTCAAATTGAAATAAATCGAAACCAGGGAAGAAATGTGAAGATGTAATAAGCTTACAATAATATCTTGGATGGCATTCTTTAATTTTTCTAGCCAGTGGAGAATCAATGGCAATATCCCAAACTTGTCGATTTGGATTGTTATTAAAGGCTTTTAGAAAAAGATTTTCTGTATTTGGAAAAATTTTGTAGTATTTATCGAGATTTACGAATGAATATACCTTATCAGGTATTGTTGTTTGTTTATATAGCATAGCTACAGAATTTTTCCCCTCATAATATTTAACTTCGACTTTTTGCTCTTCTGATTTTAATTTAGGTAGATTATCACTAATGGTTTTTATAAAATCCGGAAAGTCAGATTGAAGCTGTTTGACTGTTTTTTCTTTTTGCTCAATTAGGTAACTAAGTCTTTCTGGCGGCTCGGCCACTATCTGTCTTCTGGTTTTTTGCATAAGTTGTGTAACAAGTCCTTTCTTGACCAAATTATTTATTTGAAAATGAGCAGTAACTCTATTTATTCCTATTAACTGAGCTACTTCCTGAACTGTAGTTGGCCCAACCTTAAGGACTTCATGGTAAATCTTCGCCTCAATCTCAGTCAATCCAAGCTGCTCTAAAAAATCTACAATTTTTTTCATAATTTAATTAGTTTTAAGGCTCATAAAAAATAAATTTTTGTTATAAATTAACAACAGTTCAAAAACTATAACATTGAGTATAACAAAGTTCTTCTCTACAGAAAAGCAAATTTTATGAATTCCAAATGGCAATGTTATTGTTATAAAACATGTTGTTAATTAAATTACAACATACTTGACATATGGTTTCTTCTCTTTTATACTTTCCAAATAGCTTTTATATAAATAATTTAATATAAATAAATGAAAGATATTTTAGAAAATTCTTGCCAATTACTACATCAAAGAAAGTATAAAGAAGCAGAAGAACTATTAATTAAATTCGTCGAAAAAACCTTAACGGTATCATCGGACACGAGTTATTTAAATGATCTAAAAGAAATGTATATTACGATTTATTGTTTGTTTAATCATCACTACCTTAATTGGTTAAGAAGAAATAAGATTGATACAAAAAAAGCAAGACATCTGTTTAAATCCAATAATCAGAGTAACTATCTCATAGCAGTTAGTTCAAAGGCGCCTGAAATGGATGATCTATTGTATGAGCTTGGAAACTATCTACTGAACTCGAGTTCAAAAGAGCAGAGAGAAGAAGTGGCCTATCATCTTAAGTGTTACAAAAATGGACAACGAAAACTAAATGGAGTTAAGGCTAATACTAACTTGCACTAATTTTCTTAGGTATATTTAATTTCATACGGACCATAAGTAAGACGTGCGGAATGATTATGTTCGGCAGGCCTACCTTGGCTTCTTGGAGCATCAGGAACTATTTCACCTTCTTTGATCCATTCAACTATTTGACCACCTGAATTACCTAAGGTTACTTCGCTACCTGCAACCAAACCTAACTTTACTGTTAGTTGACCGCGGTGATCGTGGAAAGGTCGACGTTTTCCATTTATTTCCACATATCCACAACCTAACATAAAAAACAATGGTGCTCGATAAGCGGTAGTAAGGACTTTCAAAGCAGTGTCAGCAATAGGCTTGATTCGTTCTCTAACTACTTCTCTATTTATCATAACCGAAATAATATAATAACCTTATCTTCTTGTCAAGGGATTTTCATTGTCCAACAAGCTAATCACTCAGATGATCTGCGCAAAGAAAAAAACGTATGACGGAATGAAAAATAGCAAGTAATCAAGCTTTGAGGTGTAGGGAATTTTTTGAAACAATAAATTGGTTCTTTTATGTGTTACCATGATGACATTATACAAAATCTTTCAAAATTAGTTACTTATTTATTAATTTTTCTCCAACCTAAAGTTCCGTCTTTAATAACGCATTCATATTCATCTCCAGGTAATGGTTCTTTTACTAGTCGGGTCGGGTGACCATACATTCCTGATATACAGAATCTTCTGGTATCCGGTGTTTCAGTCGCTGTTGCAGTTGGAGTGGATGGGTCACTGTCATGAGATGTTGTGGGTGTACTAGTAGCCGTAGAAATATTTTGATCTGGTAGAGGCGTCAATGGCATTGAAGTTCTTGGAATAGGTGTTTCTTGAGGATAACCAGGATTAAACACAACTGACGTGCCAAATACAGCTAATCCAAGAATGCCAACAATTATAAGTCCGGTACATCCAAGTCTTATTCCGTGCCTAACTTTTTCAGTTGCTGGTTGGATTAAATATTCACTAACTTGTTTTTTAGCAGCCTCTTTAGCCTCTTTAAATCCTGACATATTTTTACAACTAATTATGAGGTGATTATACTATAGGTTTTAGTAAAATACAACTTTGGGCAAAATAAAATTAAAGATTGACTGAAGACGAGTATTGTATGAGCATTAATTATTTAATTGTATAATTGGCTAATATGCCAATAAGCCAGAGTGTTGGAATGGCAGACAAGCACGCCTCAGAAGCGTGTGCTCGCAAGGGCGTGGGAGTTCAACTCTCCCCTCTGGCACAAGCAAAAAATTTATTTTAGCGAATGATCCAAGGATAAAAGATTAATTTTTTTGCTTTTGGCTAAATATAGATAAGATGCGTCATAAAAAGAGAGATTTTTTTCCAAAGCCAAACCTAAGACATCGTGAAAATCTAGAGTCTCTTCCTTGATATTAATAGCTAAAAAAAATCTATATAATTTTTTAGCCTCTTCTTTCTTTATTTTTTTTCGCATTAATTTTGTTCTTAAAGTATTTCCAACTTCATATTTTAAGAGGGTAGGTGAAATAAAATATATTTCTCCTTTAATTTGTTTTTCAAATATAGTATCGATAGTTGTATTATTTTCATCCAGTAAATAAGCCAAGACATAAGAAGCATCAATTACGAAGACATTGTTAATATTTTCGACCATAATTTATCATCTCCTTAATTTCTTTAAAACTTATCTTCCCAAAACCTTTCTTTAATTTAATTATTTCTTTATGTATCTTCATTTGTTTTTGGTTAAGATTGGGTTTTTGATAAACTTTAATCACTGCTTTTCTAACCAAATCGCCTACGGACGTGTTATTTTTGTTTGCCAAAACAACGAGATATCTAAATAATTCCTCTTCAAACAAGATGTTTGTGCGTTTAGTTAACATATGTATGTGTATATGTATACTACACCTTGAAATAATAAATGTCAAGGACAAATTAATTTGTTTTGTGTAAAATGTAATGGTTATGTATGGAAAGGTGGCTGAGTGGTCCAAAGCGAGGGGTTGCTAACCCCTTGAGCAGCAATGCTCGCGTGGGTTCAAATCCCACCCTTTCCGCCAAGTTATATGAGAAATAATTTCTGTACAATATACCTCGCCCGTCACGGTGAGACGGAATGGAATAAAAAAAATAAAGTTCAAGGTCATTCAGACATTTCACTTAATAAAACAGGGGAAATACAGGCAAAGAAGTTAGGGGAAAAACTTAAAGACGTCAATTTTGAGGCAGTCTTTTCATCAGACTTAATACGAGCCAAAAGAACAGCGGAAATAATAATTCTTGAGAAAAAATTAGCGGTCATTACTACAAAAGCTTTAAGAGAGAGAATGTTTGGTCGGTTTGAGGGAAAACAAGTAGAGGAGTTGAAGAATGAATTAGGAAAACTAACAATTATTTCAAAAGAAAAACAAAAAGAATTGGCATTGAATGATGTAGAAAATGATGAAATTCTAATGGGGCGATTCATTCCATTTATTAAGGAAGTATCACTTGCTTATCAAGGTAAAAATGTCTTAATAGTAAGCCACGGTGGCTTAATTCGGGCCTTTTTAAATCGAGCTGGTTTTGATATGTTAAAATATTCAGAAAGGCCGATAAAAAATGCTGAATATTTAATTGTTAAGTCAGACGGTGTAGAATTTTTCTTTGAGGACTAAATTATTTTAAAGTAACGGATGGCGTGGCAAGTGGGGTTGGGGTTATGTCATTAATTGTGTTATTGATTAATTTTTGCAAACCATTCCAGTTATCTATTCCTTCATTTGGAACTAGAATATACTGCCGATCATCAGAGATAGCATTTTTAAAGACATTTTGATCAGTCAAAATGAATGAATTTATTTTATATTTTTTAATCAAATCTGATTGGCTTATAAATTTTTTTATAATATCCAAACTAATATCAGACTTGACATCTTTTTTAAATTCATCCATAAGAGAAATAATTTTTGATAAAAAATTGATTGATAAAACTTTATTTTTTACCGCCTCGATTAACTTCTGTTGGCGGCGGGCGCGAGCAAAATCACCACCGTCAGTTTCTGAATGGCGAGATCGGGAATATTTTAAGGCGATTTCACCATCCATATGTAATAGACCATTCTTGAATTCAAGTTTTTCATACCGGCAGGGAAAGGCAAGCTCTGGTGAATCAGTAGCATTTTTTACGAACACTTCAATCTTCGGATCTTCTTTAAATTTATTTAATCTTTCAGTTTCATCAAATGGCGGAGTGATATATGGTTCGGCTTTTTTAAATAATTCTTCCTGATCGCAAAGATCCTTTTCTTTTCCGTCAATTGGGTATTGTGTATCAGTAAATGACTTTTCAATATTAATATCAACTCCACCTAAAATATCAATCGCTTCGGTAAATCCTTTAAAATTAAGACTAATATAGCCATCAATTGGAAGACCGGTAATCTGGGAAATAATCATTTTTGTTGATACTTTTTTAAGGTTTGGATAGTCTTTAGGAAAGAGTTCTGCTTGATATACAGCATTTATCTTTGTATGAAAATCTGGACCAGATCTTGTTGGAAGTTGAACCCAAAGGTCACGAGGAATAGAAAAAAGTGTCACCTGATTTGTTTTTGTATCAATATGTGAAATTATAACCGTATCTGTCAGATAGGTACCTTCATGTAGGCCACCAGCATAACCTAAAAGGAGAAAATTATAAGTAGTTTTTTTTGGTGTTATAACCGACGGAGGA
The DNA here is from genome assembly GCA_964366945.1 of uncultured Gammaproteobacteria bacterium. Lineage (GTDB taxonomy): Bacteria > Patescibacteriota > Microgenomatia > UBA1406 > GWC2-37-13 > GWC2-37-13. The sequence goes on along the minus strand of CAYIVY010000021.1, from coordinate 2,013 downwards.
TTAAATTTATTGTCAAGTTGGGAGATTTTGAAAAAATAAAATGTTATAAAGGCTAAAAACAAACCTGTGACAATGATTATTATTTTTTTCATATAAAATTTACTTTATATTTCGGAGAATTTTTTCCACTTCTCGGTCGTTGATTGCGTGATGCGGGCCGCGGTGTGACAATAATGCGCCCGAAAAAGTTTTTGGAATATGCATAAGTTCGTGAATCAACGTCTTAATTTTTTCACGTCGGTCAAGTTTATCAAATCTCTGGGCAATTACCTCAATAATATAGTTTGGTTTAAGACCGGCCACTTCCTTAAATAGGCGAGACATACCCCAGATTCGGGCATAGGCACGGGTTTTGGCGTCATATGAACGGATACAATGAATCTGATTTGGTTTGATGTGAAGATAATTTAATTCTTTTATCAATACCCTTATCTGTCTTTTTATTTCTGGGGCAAGTTTGTAATTCATGAAGATTATATGATAACATTTCTCTAATGAAAAAAATATTTGTTATTTTTTTACTGGTCTTTAGTTTCTTACTACTGGGTTGTTCTGTTAGGGCGGAGCAAATAAATAGTTTTGATTCTCAAGTCTTGATAAACAAAGATGGAACAATTGATGTTAAGGAATCAATTGTCTACGACTTTGATCCGCCGGCTGGCGGACTAAAAAAACATGGAATTTACCGAGAAATTCCATTTATTAAAACCAATCAAGATGGCAACCCCACTTCGTCAAAGACTTCGTTAGGGGCAAGGAAATATAAATTAACGTTCAATAATTTTTCGGTAACTGATGAATTTGGTAATGATTATAGATTTATTAATTCTATAGTAAATGAAAAAAATATAAGATTAAAGATAGGAGACGCAGATGAATTAATAACAGGAGTTTACACATACATTATTTCCTACAAAGTTGCCGGTGCCCTGACCTATTTTTCCGACCATGATGAACTTTATTGGAACGTTACCGGAAATGAGTGGAATGTCCCAATTGCCAGTACAACCTCGCAGGTTGTATGGCCTCAAGAAATTAGTAAAGAAGATATAAAAACTATTTGTTTCACAGGTATTGTTTTAAGTAAACAATCTAATTGCTATCTATCTCACGATCGTGGACAAGATAAGATTGTAACAAAAGGAATCCTAAATGAAGGTGAGGGCTTAACTGTAGTAGTTAGTTTTCCTAAAAACATTGTGGCGGTTTTGGAGCCAAAAGAGTTTATTGCTTTCAGTGACTCTTTTTTTGGCAAATTGGTCGGATTGGTAATTGGATTATTAATTTTATTATGGTACGTTGTTCTACCGTTTTTTATAATTTTAAAATGGCTGAAATCAGGTCGCGACCCTTCGGCAAGCTCAGGGCAGGTCCAGGCTTGGTTTGATCCACCTAAAAGTCCAAAAGAAAATAGATTTTTAACCCCTGGAGAAGTGGGGACACTGGGTGATGAAACAGTTGATATGAAAGACATTTCGGCCACAATCGTTGATTTGGCCAGACGGGGATATTTAGTGATTGATGAAAGAAAGAAAAAGGATTTTTACCTCGTCCGCGGAAAACTTGATGAAGGCGGACCTGATAAAATTCTTCCTTATGAAAAAATTATCTTGTCTGATTTTTTTGGAAGTAAGGTAGAGATTCGGATAAAAGATGAAGAACTACATGACGCAGTTGAAAAAGTAAAAACTAGTTTATATGAACAAATAGTCAAAGATGGTTTGTTTCCCAAAAACCCCAAAACTATTAGGGATAGATATATGATTTTGGCAGTTTTAAGTTTGTTTACCGGTAATATATTTTTAAGCATAGTTGCTTTTATTTTTGGAAGAATAATGCCCAGAAAAACTTCAGATGGATCTAATGCTTTTAATGTTGCTAAATCTCTAAAAAACTTTTTGGCTTCACAGGAAAGACAGCTAGAATTTCAAGCCGATAAATCAGTCCTGCCTGGCGGCATGGATGTAATGTTTTTAAAGTTACTCCCATATGCGTTTGGATTTGGTGTAGAAA
>CAYIVY010000020.1:0-11662 GCA_964366945.1 uncultured Gammaproteobacteria bacterium | reverse complement strand
TTAACATTTTTGTATAATGGATAGGAATGCCCGGATAGTTTAGGGGTAAAACAAACCCTTTGTAACGGTTAGACTGTGACGCCGATTCTCACTCAGGGCTCAAATTACCAATTATTTTTTGAGATTTATCTTATACTAAAAGGATGGATAAGAAAGATAATCTAAATAATTTTACACCGCTTCGAGAAAGTTTTTTTAAGAAATCTGATTTTGTGAATAAAAGTGGTTTTTCACAAATTATTTTGAAACTAGATTTAATTGCTCATTTTTTTTTGATGGTTTTTATAGCTACGCTTGGTTTTCTTTATATTTCTAACCAAAAGGTTCAAGAAAAAAATAGGCTTTCATTACAAGAAAATGCTCGTTCCAAGAATACTGCACAGGCAATTATGGCCGCGGCAGGAAATCGTCCAAACTCTGTCTATATTAACCAGCAGATAGTACCTGTTGATAAAAAATATTTTAACCTTCCTGACAAATTTATTTTAACCATGAATGGACCAATCAAAAAAGAAATCTTTGGCTACCTACCCTACTGGCTGGTAGACAATCTTGATAGTATTGATATTAAAACGGTCACCTCTCTTGCCTATTTCGGATTAGAAGTCGGCGCTGATGGACAGATCGTCAACGATTCAAAGAAAGATACTGCTAATCCATACGATATTTGGCAAAATGATCTAAGACTTAAAAATTTTATTGCTAAGGCCAAGAGGAATAAAACAAAAATCATCCTAACATTTAAATCATTTAACAATGAAGCCATTCAAAAATTACTTACTTCCCCAGAGTCATCACAAAGATTTATAGAGACAGTTTTATATCAAGTTAATTCCCGTAATTTGGATGGGGTCAATATAGATTTTGAGTATACAGGCAATTCAGACATAAAAACCCGTGATAAGTTTTCAGTTCTCATGAGCACACTACAAAGTGCATTAAAAAGCCAAAACTCAAACAGTACCCTTACCATATCTGTATTTGCCTCGGCTGCAACTAATTCACAATTATGGGATCTGCCATACTTAAGCAAACACAGCGACCATATCATCATAATGGGATATGATTTTTTTACACCAAACTCAAGTTTTGCAGGTCCTGTAGCTCCAGTATCTGGTTATGATAGTTCACTGATTGGTATGCTAAATAATTTCTTGGAACAGATTCCACCAGAAAAAATTATTCTAGCTGTCCCTTACTATGGTTATGATTGGACGACTGAAAATCAAAACAAAAATTCAACTGTCGTTAGTAATTCCAATTCAAAAGCAATTTCATATTCAGAAGCTAATGATATTGCCAAAGGAAAAAGCGTCAACTGGGATGATGAAAGTAAAACTCCTTGGTTTAGTTATATTGATTTGGAATCTAAGATCCATGTAGTTCATTTTGAAAATATTCGATCACTGGGAGCTAAATATGACCTGGTCAATAGTAAAAAATTTGCAGGTACAGCTATTTGGGCACTTGGATTTGAAGGTAATGATATGAGATTAACACAACTTTTAATAGATAAATTTACTCACTAATATTCATGCAAAAAGTTCATCGGGTCGTCCTTGTTGATACCGTTGATCCACATCATAACCAACATGATGCCCTAAAGAATTTACAGGAGTTGAAATCGCTGGTCGCCACTTACAATGGAATTGATGTTGTCAGTATTATTCAACACCGCAGTCGTCCGGATAAAGCCACTTTTATTGGATCTGGTAAAGTTATTGAATTAGCTCAAATTGTTAAAAAAAAACAAATTGACATTGTGGTTGTTAATGCTATCGTTAACCCAAGTGTTTTGTTTAATTTGACTCAGCATCTTTGGGACGATAACCCAAAAATTCAAGTCTGGGATCGCTACGACCTAACCTTAAATATTTTTGATAAACATGCCTATACGACTGAGGCTAAACTACAGATAGAAATTGCTCGGATGCACCATATGGGGCCACGAATTTATGGACTGGGCGAGGATTATTTTTCCCGTCAAGGAGGAGGTACTAATACTAAAGGTCAAGGTGAAACTAATATTGAACTGATGAAACGCCATTGGCGCGAACAGATAAAAACAAAAAAAGATCAATTAGAAAAAATTGTCAAACAACATCTCACTCAACTGGAAAGGAGAAAGGCTAATAATATTACCTCTATTTCCATCGTTGGATATACTAATGCCGGGAAAACATCGCTATTTAATCTCTTAACTAAAAAAAATAAATTTGTCAAAGATGCCTTGTTTGCAACTCTTGACAGTATCACTGGTAAATTTTATTTGCCATTACTAAAAAAAGAGGCAACTATTTCTGATACCATTGGCTTTATTAAAGACCTTCCTTCGTCACTGATTGATTCTTTTAAGTCAACGTTGCTTGAATCTATTCATGCCGATCTTTTACTACACGTCATTGACGTAACCGACCCAGAAATGAATGAAAAAATTAAAATAGTTGAAAGAATTCTTCAAGAACTCCAAGTTCACTCAAAAAAAGTTATCTATGTATTTAATAAGATTGATGCCTCTAAAGGCGATGGTCAAAAGATTTTAAATAAAATTAATGAACAATATTCTCAGTTCTCTCCGCAGTTTATTTCCGTTACCACGGACTTCGGAATTAAAAAATTAAAAAAGACAATAGAAGCAAACCTTTCTCCATAAAAAGACAATCACCATCCACTACTATAAGTTTTTAATACCTACGCCAGTGGATAGTGATCTTAATTTACTTTATTAAAACGATCTTCTTTCTTCACGTGGCTTGGCAATATTGACAACAATTGCACGACCATCGACTTCTTGACCACTCATTTCCAAAGCTTTTTGAGCACTTTCTGGAGTCGCAAAAGTCACGAAACCAAATCCTTTTGATTTATTTGTTTCACGATCCATGATAACAACTGCCTCTGTTACTTCTCCATACTTCGAAAATAACTCTTTTAAAGAATCATTATTGATTGACCAAGGCAGGCTTCCAACAAAAATTTTATTTTTATCCATTTTATTTAACACCTCCTTCATTAGAAACTGTTAACGAGTTCCTACGAGTTTTAAAATTGTTACGCTTCCCGCTTAGCGGGATAAGATATGGTGGATTTATTTTCATTTTTATCTTTACTAAAGATAACTACAGTATATCAGGTATTATGATATATAATTATTTGTAATTAATAGTTAAATAAAATATATGATGCGCTACTGGAGTTACGGCCCAAAGTACTATTCGACTAATATTGGAATGGATGTCTTGTCATTTGTTTTTCAGGTATTTTTTTGGGGATTGGTTATTTTTTTGATCATCAAATTATTTAAATCGTGTCATTATTATAGAAATGGACAGACTAATGGGGTGGAACAAATTGAGAGTACCAATAAGAACTTAGAAATCGTCAAAGAAAGATACGCTAAAGGAGAGATTAACAAAAAAGAGTTTGAACAGCTAAAGAAAGATCTTAGCTAACATAGCCTCATCTATAATGACAGGTGGTTGAATTTTTAGAAGATTGATGTATACTATGGGTTATGTTGGGAGAAAATGTCAAGTCGCATGTTGAATATTCACCAGTTTATAGACCTACAATTGAAGTCTTTGCAAAGCCTGAAGAAGTAGATATGTTTGCTGCAAGAATGGTAATCGAACAAATACAAAAAAAGCCTGACTCTGTTCTTGTTTTACCTACAGGATTAACCCCAATTGGAATGTATAGGCTGCTTGTTGATGCTTATAAAGCAGGGCAAGTGGACTTTAGTAAAGTTACCATATTGAATCTTGATGAGTATTGGCCGATCGACCCAAATAATCCTGCTAGTTATGCACAGTTTATGAAACAACATTTTTTTGATCATGTTAATGTACCAGCATCAAATAGACATATTGCCAACGGAAAAGCTTTAGATCCGCATCAAGAAGCTGAGAGATACGAGGCCTTACTTAAACAATTTGGACCTCCAGATCTGGCAATTCTTGGCATTGGACCAGGAGAAACATGTCATATTGGATTTAATGAACGAGGTTCATTAGTCGACTCTAGGGTACGATATGTAACACTTGACAAGGAAACCGCACAAGTAAATTCGCAATATTTTGGAAAGGGAGAACAAATACCTGAAGGCGCATTAACTCAAGGTGTTGGTAATATTCTTGAAGCAAAAACAGTTTTATTGTTGGCAAAAGGTCCAGGCAAAGCTTGGGGGGTGCAAAGATCTCTTGAAGGCCCAATTGGACCGGATGCTCCCGCTTCATTTGTGAGGTTACATAAAAATACAATCCTTGCTTTAGATCATGATGCCGCCTCACTTTGTGCTACTTTAATGATATAGAATTTATAACAGCTAAAAAAACGCGCCGGGCCCTCAGAAAAGTTCTTTGGACTCGGCGGCGTATAAGTTTGGTCGGATTGTTTATCCTGACCAGATGCCTTGAAAATAGTTTTCATCTTCGAAAACTATCAGACGATAAGTTCTCATAGTTTTTTAAGGTTCTATGATTAAAATTTGATCAAACTTTAATCAAAACTGACTTAATTGCCAAAATATACGGCTGAAAATACTTCTTTAGATTGTTACAATGACCCTTTATTATCAATTTTTATTTCCATGAATAAAAATGTTCGTTTTACCTGTCCCATAAAGACGAAAAGAAATGTCTCCATAATGGGAGAAAATCCTTCAAGTGTTTGAGTTGTTTAAAGTCTAGATATTATCAAAAACACCACACATTTTGACTATTATGCCGGAAAAGGTTCAGGGTGATAATTTCGTTGAGATAATCTATTTTTGAAATCCTGACATAAAATCATACAAGGATTTTGAAGTTCCAATCAGTATTCTTTCCTCATCAGAAGGCTCTTTAACATGGCTCAATTGATATCCAACTCCAATTCTTTCTATTGAATATGGTAATTTTAATTCTTTTATTAATTTTTTTATTCTATTTATTATGACATGATATCTCGATTGTTCTTGAGAACCAAGAAATTGTTGAATTTCCTCAGTTGTCACGACTCTATTCATGTTTTCCGCTAGGAACCTAAACAAATCACCCTGCTTTCTTGGAAGATGTAGGCTATGTTCCATATAAGCGGGCTTAAATACGTTTTTTACATCAAGAATAAAGTTTACTCCTGTCTTATAATAGTCATTAGTCATAAGATTTGGATCTTGGTTTATGATTGAGGCCGCAGTCGCCTCAAGCATCTGTAATTTTGCAGCATCATCAAGAAAACCATTATTCATTACAGTTTCATATATACTCAAAAACTCGTTCGCTTTTTGTTGGTTTTCAAAAGAAGTAGGATTAAATATTGGCGAAAATCTGAGGGCAAATTCGGCGAATAATTGGTAAGCCTCTTTCCTTGAATCAACCATCTGTTCTGGAGCCCGTCCTATCGATAGGATAGCAACGGCAATAGGAATGACAGGGTCAACTTGTTGTGGTAGTGATTCGTTCTTCATAGAAAAGCGACCAGCATTCAAAATAGGCATTTGATGTTCTACTTGAATATAAAGCCACGCCAAACTTGCCATTGCCGCTAAAGCATTCGGGGTCGAATCTTTTAGACCATCTAATCTCTTGCCTTCTTGAAAAAAAATTTCTTTTATGGTCATCATATTTTCTTGTTGCATAAGGCTATTCTATACTATAAGTTATAATTTTGCAAAATTTATTTCATCTTATAACACGTTAACATTCTTATGCGGAATAACATTTTTACAAAACGTAGTGAGCCCCTAGGCTTTTTGAACGAGCTAAGGCCGCTTTTGTAATCAGGATGGCAACTTCGACTAAGTTTCTGACTTCAAATAAATCTTTATTTTCATCCAAGCTTTTTAATTTTTTTTTGTAACTGTTAAAACTCGATAAAGCTTCCATCATTTCACTTTTTTTTCTGACAATCCCCACTTTTTTCCACATGATTTTTTTAATATCCTTCTTGATTTTTTCAATGTCATCCCCGTGAACCTGCCTGCCGGCAGGCAGGGACGGGGGATCCAGTCTATAATTAAATTTTAAAGAAGTGATTTTAGTCTGGATTCCCACCTTCGTGGGAATGACCAAATAATGTTTCTTGATATGCTCACCCGCCCTTTTCCCAAACACAACCGCCTCAAGAAGCGAATTAGAAGCCAGTCGATTGGCTCCATGGACACCAGTTGCTGCTACTTCTCCAACCGCAAATAAATTTTTAATTGAAGTTCTCCCGTCAAGATCGGTCGTTATTCCTCCACACTGATAATGAGCAGCTGGTGTAATTGGAACACGATCCTTGGTTAAATCATAACCGTATGTCTTTAGTCTTTTATAAATATTGGGAAGTTTTTTAATAATTTCTTTTTTATCAAGGTGAGCCATCGTTAGGTAAACAGTCGAACTCTTTTGCTTTTCGTAAACTGCCCTGGTCAGTTCATCTCGGGGAATCAGTTCGTCAACAAAACGGTTGCCTTTCTCATCAACCAACTTTGCCCCTTCTCCCCGCAGTCGTTCTGATAATAAAAATAACGGTGCAGTTTTTGACTTAAAAGCAGTTGGATGAAATTGAACAAATTCAAGGTCAGAAATCTTGACTCCAGCCCTAGAAGCCATCGCAATTCCATCTCCCGTTGCTACAGTTGGATTAGTCGTCCATTGGTAAACCTGTCCAGAGCCACCCGTCGCTAAAATAACCGCTCTAGCAAAAAACGAAACAATTATATTATCTTCGGTTAAAACAAAAACTCCTTGGCAAATATTATTTTCTACAATTAAATCGATTGCTAAAGAATTTTCAAAAATACTAATCTTTTTATTTTCAGATATTTTTTTTAAAAGAGCTTGTTCTATGTCCTGACCGGTAAAATCAGTTGTGTGAAAAATTCTGGATAGACGGTGACCGGCTTCAAGTGAAGGCTTGATATCAAACAAAACTCCCTGATTTTTTAACCAAAGAAAGGCTTCTCTGCTGTTTTTGACAAGAAAAGAAACGGCTTTTTTTTTGTTATGATAGTCCCCCGCCCGCATAGTATCTTCAACATGCCAATCGGCCCGATCACCTTGATCAACCATTGCTGCTATCCCTCCTTGGGCCAGATTTGTTGATGAATCAGAAGGATTTTTTTTTGTAAAAATGGCCACGCTGTCCAAGTGATCTAAAGTGAGAGCCGTTGTCAAGCCGGCTAGACCTGAGCCAATGACGATATAATCAAACTTGTTTTTCATTCAATAGGAAGTATATAATAGTCGTGCCAAAAAAATGAAACAAAATCAAAAAAATATTGATCAAAAATTGGTTGAAGAAATAGACAAGTGGCGGAAAAAAAGAGGTGCTTTGATACTTGCCCACAACTATCAAATTCCGGCCATTCAGGATGTTGCCGACTTTGTTGGAGATTCTCTGGAACTTTCAAAACTGGCCGCCAAATCTTCAGAAAAATTAATTATTTTCTGTGGTGTTCATTTTATGGCCGAATCGGCGGCAATTTTTTCACCGGAAAAAACCGTCCTCATTCCTGATCTTAATGCCGGCTGCTCTTTAGCTGCCTCAATTGATGCTGATGAACTGCGCCGTTGGAAAGCCAAATACCCCGATGCAGTCGTCGTCAGCTACGTCAACACGACCGCCGAAGTCAAAGTCGAATCGGACTACTGCTGCACTTCGACTAATGCTGTTGCCGTCGTTAATTCTATTCCCAAAAATAAACAGGTTCTTTTTGTCCCTTATATGTTTTTAGGGGCCTATGTTCAAAAAAAAACTGGAAGAGACTTAATTATTTATCCAGGAGAATGCCACGTCCACGCCCGTGTCCGTCCGGAAGATTTCCTTAACAGGATGAAAGACAGTCCTGAGTCCGATTTTCTCATTCATCCCGAATGCGGTTGCGTCTCCAACTGCATGCACTATGTAGCCAACGGTGACATCCCAGCTGATAAAACTCATATTTTGTCAACCGGAGGGATGCTAAAACACGCCAAGCAATCGAAAAAATCTGACTTTATTGTAGCGACCGAAACCGGTATCATTCATCAATTGAAAAAACAAAATCCCAAAAAAAACTTTGCTCCCCTACGTGAAGATATGGTTTGTCAATTTATGAAGATGATAACTTTACCAAAACTATTAAACTCGCTCGTTAATTTGGAATTTGAAGTCAAAGTCCCGATAGAAATTGCCGAAAAAGCTCGAATTCCGATTGAGAGAATGTTTTCTGTAGGGGCATGATTTATCAGGCCCTGATAATCAATTGTATGAATAATATCGTTAAACAATACTTTGATAAAGGTTCCTTTTTGACAGTCAAGAACAAAACCTATGCAGAAACTTGTCTCCAACTTTTTGATTTCCAAACGAAAAGCGATCTGATCAAAAATGATATTACTTCAAAAATAATTGATGGAAAATACAAAGACTCAAAGGCAAGTATTATTGCCAAACAGACAGGAATCGTTGCTGGTATTGAAGAAATAACTTATCTGATTAAAAAAAGAACTAATCTCAAAATAAAAATTATTTCCAAAGACGGAGTACCTATCAAGGAAAAAGATTTATTGGTTGAACTGTCAGGTAATCCTTTGGAAATTCTTTCGTTTGAAAGAGTGATCTTAAATATTTTACAACGAATGAGTGGTATTGCCACCGCCACCAATTCTCTAATTATAAAAAATAATCTAAAGACTTCGCTATCTTCAACCAGGAAGACTCTATGGGGACTTTTAGATAAAAAAGCCGTTTCTATTGGTGGCGGCTTAACGCACCGTTTATCTCTTTCTGATGAAATTCTTATTAAAGATAACCATATTGATATAATGGCAAAAAATTTGAATCTCACACGACTTGAATCCTTGAAAAAAATATTAACTTTCATAAAAAGCAGTCAGATAAAACGTCCGTTTGAAATTGAAGTGGAAACCGAAAAAGAAGCTTATTTTCTAAATAATTTTTATCAAAAAATAAATATCTCTGCCTCGCTAATTATCATGCTTGACAATTTTGAGTCTAATATCGCCGCTCGAACAATAAAGACAATTAATACTCCCTCGGTTATCTTTGAACTATCAGGTGGAATTAATGAAAGTAATGTTAATGACTATGATAGAGTCGGTGCCGATGTTATATCTCTTGGTTCACTAACTCACTCTTCAAAATCGCTGAATATCTCACTTAGATTTATATAAAAAAACGCGCCGGGCCCTCAGAAAAGTTCTTTGGACTCGACGGCGTATAAGTTTGGTCGGATTGTTTATCCAGACCAGATGCCTTGAAAATAGTTTTCATCTTCGAAAATTATCAGACGATAAGTTCTCATAGTTTTAAAGGTTCTATGATTAAAGCTTGATCAAACTTTAATCAAAACTTATAATTAAATTTATCCTATAATTAAACAATAAAGGATATATTTTATTTTGTCAAGCCTCAGTTCAAATGAACTAAAGCGAGAAGGAAGATATGGAGGAAAGGGCATTATAATATGCCTATATAATTTTAAAAAGGGTATGTAGATTAATTTGAACAAGAAGTTCTATTAACTATCTATTGACAAACATTACATTTTAAATGTACAATTGGAATGTATGAATGTTATAACAACTACCGTTCTCAGGAATAATTTAGCTGATAGCTTAGAAGCAATCGCTACAAAAAAAGACTATCTTTTAGTGGCGAAAAAAGGTCAGATCACTTCGGCGCTTGTCAATATCGATCTTTTCGAGGATCTACTAGCTTTAACAAATAAAAATTATCTTGCAAGTGTTAAAAAAGCACGTAACGAATATAAAAACGGTAATTTTTTCACCCATCAACAGGTTTTTGGCGCGATCTAATTCATGACTTACCAATTGTTATACTCTAATTCTGCATTTGAAGATATCAAAAAACTTGATTTGATTGTAAAAAAAAGAGTTAAGAAAAAAATTGAACTATTTGCTATTAATCCCCTTTTTTATGCTAAGAGATTAATTAATTCGTCTATAGGTAGCTATCGTTGGAGAGTTGGTAACTTTAGAATTGTTTTTGACTTGGTGAAAGGGAAAATAATAATTTTGAGAATTGGCCATCGAAGGGAAATCTACAAATGAACCGCCCAGTAGCTCACAATCGCAGCTGAGACAATTACATTTAATGATTTATTAATCCCCCACATTGGAATCTCAACTATTTGGTCACAAAGTCCCAAGGTTTCTTCAGTCACTCCAGATGTTTCATTACCAAGAACCAGTGCAAGTGGTAAAGAATAGTCTACTTTTTGATATGAGATTGAGGTTGTATGTTGTTCAACAGCAAAAATAGAAATTGGAAATTTTCTTAATTCATCAATTGCTTCTTTGGCAGATTGTTTGTATTCCCATGGCACAACTTTGTAAGTCCCAATTGAAGCCTTTTTGATCCGTGAATTTGGCGGTACTTCCATTTCACCGCACAGATACATTTTTTCAATAGCCAGGGCATCAGCCAGACGAAACAGTCCGCCGATGTTATAGGTATCATAAATATTTTCCAAAATAAAATATAACGGCCGGCGCTTGATATTTTTAAGTTTGATTGAAATTTCCCTTTCGTCAACGTCACGAAGTTCCTTAGCATTGAGTTTCATCACTCTATTATACAATTGATTTTATTTTATCTTTATTGCATTATCAGATAATGGGTTTGAAAAAACTTTCTCCAATATCTATCTTAAGACTATTTTTTTTATTGTTCTTCTTATTTCGGTGATTCCGACGGCATTGATATCAATTAAAAATAATAAATTTACTCTTCAGAATAAAGCAAAGAAGATTGATAATAGAATTGACGAAAAGCTTGACAATTCCAATTTAATCCTTTCTTCTTCGAATAAGGCAATATTTTTAAACGGTGAAAGCTATTTAACTACATTTACAGATGCAACCCCATTTGATGTATCAAAGGATTTTACCATAGAGTCTTATATAAATTTAGAAGTTAGTTCTGCTAGCCCATTGACATCACAAGGAATTTTCACCTTTTATCCGGGAAAAAGTGAACCTCAAAGTTATAATTTAAGCTTAATTAAAAAAATAATGTAAATAATATTTGGTATTCTGCCTTTGATATTGATCGTTCAATTGATAGTCTAAACTGGAATTTCAGCCTAGGATTCTCAGGATATACCCAAATATTTCCAAGTAATTGGTACCATATCGCAATCGTACATTCTGGAGATATATTTAAGCTATATATAAATGGCATAGAAGATGGGTTTAGAAATGAGGATCCTGGGGATATTTATATAAATACTGGAAATAAGTTTGTCATAGGTGGAAGCTGGGGTAATTTGTCATCAACGCCAAGCTATATTTTTCATGGTAAAATTGACGATCTTCGCGTTTCAAATAAGGTGCGGTATTTAAGTAATTTTACACCCACAGTTCCCATTTACCCCAGATGAATACACCATAGGACTGTGGAATTTTGATGATAATTTGGACGATGCTTCTTCAAATAAATTTAACTTAACACCAATTGGCAACGTGACCTTTGTGGACGGATTTTATCCATCTTCATCTCCAACCCCCTCCCCCACTCCCGTAAACTTTCCTCCTAGAATCTTTAAAGTTACAGTCAGTCCAAATAGTCCAAAGGTTGGAGAGCTGACACAGATTGAGGTGATTGCGACTGATCGAGATGTGAATGATACTCTTTCTGGTCAGGTGGTCATCACCAGAGCTGGACTTGGACT
>CAYIVY010000019.1:0-12396 GCA_964366945.1 uncultured Gammaproteobacteria bacterium | reverse complement strand
CAGACAAGAAATTTACTTTTACAAGCTTCGTGTCAAAGACCGTGAACTCTTACGTGGGAGGATATCTTCTTAAAGTCGAAGAAGCTAAAGAAGATATTTTCAGACCTTTTAAATTACTATTGACAAACAAAGAATCTCGAGCTTATTTATTGGCAATGATAATTATGCCTTTGACAGCGATTTTTGATAAGTATGGATTGAAAAATATTCAACCAATTAATCAATCTTTCCTACTGTTACTGGAAAATTTTATGACAACGATATTGATTGGTTTTTATCTGACAAGAAAAGATAGTCAATGGGTGACTGATCTTAAAAATAATTTTTGGAGTCTTTTCTTAAACGGAATTGTTTATACGGTTTTAGCGCTACTTTTTTTGTACGGAATAACAACAGGTGCGGTGGCTCTGGTTTCAGGAGTAAAAAAACTAGAAGTATTTTTTGTCCTGATTTTTGGTTGGATATTATTTGGAGATAAGCCGAAAAGAGGGGTTTGGATTGGAAGTTTGATTATGTTAGTTGGGGTTGCTCTAATTAAGTTAGGTTGAAATGTTTAATAAACTCGCCTAAAATAAGACCATAACAAATATGAAAAATAAGTTATCACTACTCTTAATATTGGTTTTACTTTTTGTTGTTTTTGTGACGGTGCGGTTTTTTATTTTTGATAGGCAGAATGAGTATGGAAAATTAAAAATCATATCTTCACCGACGGCAAGCGTTTTTTTAAATAGTACTTTGATTGGCAAAACTCCATATGAAGATAAATATAAAGTTGGTGAATATTTATTAAAGTTAATTCCGGAAACAACGGCAACCGATACAGCTTCCTGGAACGGTAAGATAAATATATATAAAAATTCGCTTACTTATATTAATCGTGAATTAGGTTCGTCGGACATTGCCTCAGCCGGTGAGATTTTTACGACCGTAAGAATGACTAAAGCATCAAAAACTGCCGGATCAGGAGAGATCTATGTTGAGACAGAACCTCAAGGTGCAATTATTACTTTAGATAATGATGAAAAAGGAGTAGCACCGGCCATCATGGAAAATGTTTTAAGGGGTGATCATGAACTATCAGTTTTTATGCCGGGATTTTTTAGAAGAACACAAAAAGTCAATGTTGATCCAGGTTTTCGTGTTAATGCAGTTTTTAAACTAGCCATTGATCAAAGTTTTTCTTTGGAGTCAACTGATGAAACAAAAGTTGCTAGTAGTAGCGGAAACACAGATAATAAAACTTATATAAACATTAGAGACAATCCTCAAGGATGGCTTCGAGTAAGGACAGATGGTTCAATAGATGCCACCGAATCAGCCAAAGTTAAACCAGGAGAGAAATATGAATTATTAGAAGAAAAGACTGGCTGGTTTAAAATAAAATTTAATAATAATGAAGAAGGATTAGTTTCAGGAGAGTTTGCAGATGGTTGGGTATCTTCGGAATATTCTGCTAAGGAGTAAACAGTTTAAGATTTAACTGTTTTATTTCTTCTTCCAAATAACTTTATTATAAAAAATATAAGAATAGGGTACTATAATGAAAGCAATTATTATAACTTTATAAATAATCCAGGAACTTAAAGAAAATAATTCAAAAATATTAATTTTTTTATCCCCAAAAAACTTAAGAGCTAGATTTAATCCAACGCCTTGAATAATAATTGAGCCAGAAGTAACTAAATTAAAAGTAACGAACTTAACTAAGTAAGCAAAAAACCCACCTATAATCTTCTTATCTTTAAAGCTCCAAAAATTATTAAATAAAAAATTAAAAAGAATAGCCACTTCGGCGCTAAGCATATTGGCAGGAGCTATAGCAACATGTAACTTGTTAATAAATAAATATGCAAATGAAAAATCAACTGCAAAACCCAAAAAACCAACAATAACAAATTTAACAAATGATGAATTTTTAAAAACATATAAAAAAGTTTGAGAGCTATATTGAAGAGCATTAATTTTCGAAATTCCCGTGGTTCTTTCCTTAAAATGAATAGGTATTTCATCCAAAACAGCATTATTTTTAATCGCAAAATCTAAAAAAGCAACTTGAAATACATATCCAGAGTAATTTTTCAGGTGATCATAAGCATTTTTGACTAACCAAAATTTAATCGCCCTATAACCGTTCGTCCATTCGGTCACTCTTAATTTCATGAATCCAAACTTGATAACAAAATTCGCGCCAATCGATAATATTTTTCTATGCAAACCCCAGTTTGCAGGAATAGATCCTCCTTTAGCATATCTAGTGCCCACGACAAAATCTGCACCTTGTTCAATCTTTCTAATAAATTCTGGTATTTTATTGGGGTCGTGTTGTCCGTCAGCATCGATCTGTATTATTAAATATGGATTAATTTTTTCTTCACAGTACTTAAATCCTTTTAAATACGCTTTTCCAAGTCCTTCCTTTTCGGTTTCAAGTAGGTGAAGCTTAGGAAACTTATTTTTTAATTTTTTAACTATTCCAACTGTGCCATCCTTGGAGAAGCTATCAACAATCAATAGATAGAGCTCCCAATTAGGTATTTTTTTTGATTGTTCAAAAACTATATTGATTAATCTCTCAATTGACCCTTTCTCGTTATAGGTTGGAGCAACAACAACTACTTTTTTCATAAGTTTTTAAAATACTCAACTGTTTTTTTTAATCCTTGTTCAAGCTCTATTTTTGGTTGCCAACCTAATAGTTTTTTTGCTTTAGTAATATCAGGACAACGTCTTTTTGGATCATCTTGATCAATGGTTTTATAAACAATCTCTGATTGAGCTTGAGTTAGTTTTTTTATTATATCAGCTATTTCTAAAATAGTTTTTTCATTTTGATTACCAATATTAATAATTTCTCCGGCTAATTTTGGGGAAGTAGCCAAAAGATAAAGACCGTCAACCATATCAGAAATATAACAAAAAGATCGAGTTTGAGACCCAATACCATAAATAGTTAGCGGTTGATTATGAATTGCTTGGTTGACAAAATTAGAAATAACTCTGCCATCGTCTCGTTTCATATACGGTCCGTAAGTGTTGAAGATTCGGGCAATTCTGACATCTTTATTAAACCTGCGAAAATATGACATCATTAAAGCTTCGGCAAATCTTTTTCCTTCATCATAACAAGAGCGCAGACCAACAGGATTTACATAACCAAAATAGCTCTCCTTTTGGGGATGTTGTTCAGGATCACCATAAACCTCTGAGGTTGAAGAAAATACAACAGTTTTACTACTGCTTTTAATGAAAAAATCTAAAATATTTATAAGACCAAGACTGTTTACTTTGAGTATTTCTATTGATAATTTTTGAAAATCTTTGGGAGAGGCGGGGGAGGCAAGATCGTAAATAATATCAAAACTTGGTAAGTCTGAAAAATTAAAATCTATAATGTTAGCTTCAATTATTTTTAAATTCTTATTATCCGTTTCAGATTCTAAATTTTTTTTACTTCCAGTGATAAAATTGTCGATGACAACAACTTCATCATTTTTAGCAAGATGGAATTTAGTTAAGTGAGAGCCTATAAATCCGGCCCCACCAGCAATTAGTATTTTCATGTGGGTCTTCCTACTGAGTAATATTTAAAACCTAATTTTTTTAAGTCGGAAGGATCGTAGATATTTCTTCCGTCAAAAATTGTCGGATTAGACATCAGGCCTTTAATTTTATTTAAGTCAATCTGCCTAAATTCATTCCACTCAGTAATGATAACCAAGGCATCAGCATTATTTACTGTCTGATACAAATCTTGGCTATAGGTAATTTGATTTGCAAATATTTTTTTAATATTATTAGTCGCTTCTTGATCGTATACGTTTAATTGAAAACCATTCTTTAATAAATTTTTAATTATAAATACTGAAGGTGCAAATCTTATATCATCGGTGTTAGGTTTAAAACTCAATCCCCAGATGGCGACTTTTTTCCCAGGTGAGTATTTAATAATTTTTTCCAAAAAAATTTCTTGAGCTTTTAAATTTATGTTTTCAATAGCTAAAAGCAGTTGTGTATCCACAGATAGTCTTTTTCCAATATCCAAAAAGGCTTTGACATCTTTGGGCAAACAAGATCCGCCATAGCCAATTCCAGGATTTAAAAATTGTTTACCAATTCGCGCGTCAATTCCAACTCCAGTTAAGACTTCGCCAACATCGGCACCCGTTTTTTCACAGTAAAATGAAATTAGATTAGCAAATGATATTTTATTTGCCAAAAATACGTTGGATGCGTATTTAATCATTTCGGCTGATGCTAGATTTGTAATTACCCTCTTTCCGCTGATGGGTTTATGAAGTTTTACAAGTTTTTCGACCGCTTCTTTATTATCTGAGCCTATGACTATCCGATCGGAATTAATTGTATCGGAGATCGCCGTACCTTCTCGTAAGAATTCAGGACAGGATGCGATAGCAAAATCAACTTGTTTTGGCTTATGCTTATTAATTATATCTTCTAACTTGTGATTGGTGCCGACTGGCACTGTACTTTTACACGAGACGACTGTAAATTTGTTCTTAAGATTTTTACCTATATTTTGAGCAACTTCAATGACTGCAGTTAGATCGGCTTCACCAGTTGTTTTTGGCGGAGTGCCCACGGTAATAAAAACAATATCCGATTCAGAAATAGCCTTTTCGTAGTCTAAGGTGAAGAAAATTCTTTTTGAGGTAAGATTTTTTTGTAACAGTTCTTTTAAGCCTGGCTCATAGATTATGGGATCACCGTTTTTCAAGCGTGCAATCTTTTCTTTGGTGTGTCCGATTACCCAGACATGATTACCAAAGTCGGCAAAAACACAGGCTGTGACTAAACCGACGTATCCATGACCAATGACTGAAATTGTCATAAGTTTTCATTTTACAACTGTTTTTTTATTTCTTCCAGTCCTTCTGCAAACGTCTTCATTTTATAAAAATTATTTTTATTACTTTTGATGGTGGCAAATTGTGGGAGGTGAGCCTTACCTTTTGTGTATTTTTCATAAGTAGTTTGTTCAATCAAGGATCTATCTAAGTTAAATTTTTTTGCGACCATTTGACAGGCATCGTAAGGCGAAAGGGAATCAGTCCCGACTAAATGATAAGTCTCAGGAGAATAATTGTTAAAAAGATATTTAAGTCCAAAGGCAATATCATCAATAAACGTTGGGGTCATCAAAGAGTCGGTAATCATAGATAGACCCTTATTATCTTCCAAATGAGATTTAAAGGTTCTAAAAAAGTCTTTTTTTAATTCAAAATTTGCTCGATAAGGATAGGAAATTCGGACAATCATACCATCTGATCCGACTACTTTTTCGCCTTGATATTTTGAATTAGCATAAACTCCGGCAGGTCTTGGAACAGAGTTTTCATCGTAGGAAGGGCTCGCTCCGTTAAAAACAAAATCTGTCGAAACATAGACAAACTTTTTTTGTTTTAGAATAACAGTTTCAAAAACGTTTTTAGTACCGTCACGATTAATTTTAAAGGTGAGGTCTTTGTTTGTTTCAGCTCCTGCAACGTTAGTGTAGGCGGCTAAATGAAAAAAAATATCATAATCTAAATTTTTAAGAATGTTAAAAACTTGATTACGATCAGTTATATCCATCTGTGATTGAGGAATAGGAATGAATTTAAAGTCATTTTTTAAAAGCTCAACTATCCTTGAGCCAACCAAACCATCCGCACCGGTAAGAGCAATTTTGAGCATATTATTTTATTCTTTTACCTTTTTTATTAAATAATCGGACAAACATAAATGCTAAAATGAAGGGCAGTAAACTAAATATTATTTCAATAAGCATATAGATATTTGTTGGAAAAGAAGTAATAGAATATGGCAGTGAAAATATAAATCCAAATATAACAAAATAGGGAAAAATAAAATTATAATAAAAACTATTTTCTTCAGTTAGTCCGATGTTTCTTACGATATAACCTTCTTTGTTATCATCAAGTTGCATATGGATATATATTTCACAAGACTCAGCAGGCATATTCGCAGTTACAGTACCAAAATAATTACATCTTCTAAATAAAAAATCACTAAAAATACTTTTTTTATTAATAACAATTTTATTATCAGCCCGCAGCATCTGTAAAGGTGACAACTCACCGCTCCACCCGAGTTTAAAAAACTGACTACCAGTTTTTTTTACAAAGAATAAATCGTGAGGCCAAGATATAAACTCTTCCTCTTTAATAATGAGAGCTAATTTATGACTTATATTTTGAAAACAATTGTTTTTTAATTCTATATTTTCTATCGAGTTACAATTTTCCGATTCTTTAAATAAATTGCTAAAGATCTTTTCCTTTATTTCTTTTTCATGTTTGAGTTTATAATTTTCCGTGGTATTTTTTGTAGCAACGAAATCATAATAATTTTTTGCTATATATCTGAAAGAAGAAATTAGTATATAAGATACTGCTAGAGCTATGAAAAATAAAAATACTACCCAATTATCTGGTTGTTTATGAACCTTGATTTTTTTATTTAGAATATTGTTTTTCATAATATTTTTTATACTCTCCAGTCTTTATCTTCTTCCACCAATCTTGATTATTTTTATACCAATCAACTGTTGTTTGTAGATATTCATCAAAATTATGTTCTGGTTGCCAACCTAATTCTTTATTAATTCCCGACCAGTCAATAGCATAACGGCGGTCATGTCCAGGACGGTCTTTAACGAACTCAATCATAGACTCACCTTTCGCCATAATTTTTAAAATTCTTTTAATAATTTCAAGATTGGAAATATCTTCAGTTAATCCGCCAATTAAATAAGTCTCGCCAATTTTTCCTTTTTGCATGATCAAATCAATGGCTCGGCAGTGATCTTCGACATAAAGCCAATCACGTACGTAAAGTCCATCGCCATAAATAGGAACTTTTTTTCCTTCAATTAAATTTGTTATGGTCAGTGGAATGAGTTTTTCTGGAAATTGGTAGGGACCAAAATTATTTGAACAGTTAGAAATCGTGACAGGCAAATCATAGGTCGTGTGATAAGCGCGAACTAAATGATCGGATGAGGCTTTTGAAGCCGAGTAGGGACTATGTGGATTGTATGGAGTTTTATCATTAAATTTTTCTTTTGAATTTAAATCTAGCGCTCCAAAGACCTCGTCTGTTGAGACATGATGAAATTTTTTAACTTTATTTTTTAAAGCCGCTTCAAGAAGTACGTAAGTCCCTTCGATATTAGTTTTTATAAAAGGAGCTGGGTCAAGAATTGACCTGTCAACATGAGATTCGGCGGCGAAATGAACTATTACATCAACTTTTTCTATTAATGAGTTAACGAGTTGCGGGTTGCAGATATCACCCTGAACAAATTCATAATTTGGGTTTTTTTCAATTGATTTTAAATTTTCCAGATTTCCGGCGTAAGTAAGTTTATCCAAATTGAGAATTTTATCTTGGGGATATTTTTTTAACCAGTAAAGAATAAAGTTACTGCCAATAAATCCAGCACCTCCGGTGACCAATAATTTCATAGATATAATTTTATCATAAAATGATCCTAATCTACGAATATATACTAATCAACTAATAAAAAGATTAAAATATCAATAATGATAAAGAAGGATAAGTTATTATTTCCAGAATTGTCTTATCAAATATGCGGTTTACTCTTTGAAGTCCATAATTCTTTAGGAAGATATTATAACGAACAACAATATGGTGATTTATTGGCAAGCTTATTAAAAAAGAGCAATCTAAGATATGAAAGAGAAAAAAATATTCCAATTTCTTTTGAAGGAGAAAAAGAAGGTAGAAATAAAATAGATTTTTGTGTAGAAGACTCAATCATTCTTGAATTAAAAGCGAAAAGAATGTTATTTAAAGAAGATTATTATCAATTAAAAAGATATTTAGTAGCGTTTAAAATGGAGTTAGGATTATTAGTCAATTTTAGAGATAAATATCTTAAACCAAAAAGAATTCTTAATCCCTTAAATAGAGCTTGATCTAACATCATTTGTAGATTCGGATTAATTAGTAGATTAGGATCGTCTTAAGTGAGGTTTATTGATTAGATTTTCTAGAATAAGCCATCGTTGTTTTTTTATTTTGTGGGGAATATCATCTTTAAATACTTTAGTTGCTGCAGTACCAAATCGGGCAGAATACATTGATATATAGGCTTTTTCAAAGCCAACCAATTTAACAAGTTTGACAGTGTTGTTAAATTCTTCTTCTGTTTCTCCGCAAAAACCAACAATTATATCTGTTGAAAATTTTATTTCGGGTACTTTTTTTCTTAGTTTTTTAACAATATCCAGATACTCTTCTTGACTGTACCAACGATTCATTCTTTTCAAAACATTATTATCACCTGATTGAACTGGAAGATGGATGAGTCTAGTAATATTTTTATTTTTAGAAATAACATCAATTAATTCATCAGAAAAATCCCAGGGATTAGAGGACATCAAATCAACTTTTTCAAAGCCCAGCTTGGCGACCTGCTCGAGAAGATAAGGGAATAATGTAGGAATGCGGTAGCGGCCAAGGTGTTTGACATATGTTGGCTTAACGTTTTTACCATTTAATTTAAACTGTTTGTCATTCCGAGCGGAGCGAAGCGGAGCCGAGGAATCTAGCCAAGCGTAATAAGTCTTTTTGACGCTCCCTTCGGTCGCTAGATCCCTCACTTCGTTCGGGATGACGGAGGCGGGGTAGATTATATCGGCTCCGTAGGAATTTACATTTTGTCCAAGGAGGGTTACAATTCTGTACCCTCTTAATTTTAATTCTTGACATTCTTTGATAATATCTTCAAAAGGTCGGCTAATTTCTCGACCGCGTGTAAAAGGAACAACACAAAAAGTGCAAAAATTATTGCAGCCATTAGATATTGGCACCCAAGCGTTTAATTTATCGGTTCTTAAGGGCGCAAAATCAAAGCCAACTTCCTCGATTGGCATAAATTCATCAACGCCAGGTAGTTTTTCTTTAATCTTTTTTAAGTATTGGCCGGTTTTGTCACGGAAAGCCATCCCGACCATGCAGCCGGTTACGATAATTTTAATCCTTCGACGGAGTTTATCCCGAGTCAAGTCGAGGGACTCAGGATTTGATTTTAATTTATTTAAGTTATTAACAAGTCCATAAACACGATTTTCGGCCGATTCTCTTATCATGCAGGTATTGATAACAACATAATCCGCCTGTTGATAGTTATCAGCGGCTGTCATACCGCGAGACTTAAAATCTCGAGCGATTCGTTCGGAATCGGCTTTATTTTGCTGACAACCAAAAGTCTTGATGAAATATTTCATATTCTTTGTTTCTTCATTTCCTCAATTATGTATATAAAGAATAAAAGCAATAGGGCTATTGTGATAAAAGCAATTAATTTTTCAATTCCTTTTAAAAATAAACTAGCGACTCCCAATATTAAAGAAATTAACCAATAAAACCAAGCAATCCGTCTTTTTCCCCAACCGATTTCTAAAAGGCGATGATGAAAATGTCCCCAATCAGCAAGAAAAGGGGACCTTCTTTTTTTTAGACGACGGATCATCGTATAGATTGCATCCATCATCGGTATTGCCATAATTAAAATTGCTGTCCCAACTTTACCAAAAGATAGAATAGAAAGAATTCCCAGTAGCAATCCGGCCAAAGCTCCCCCACCATATCCTGGCATAATTTTTTGGGGATAATAATTAAATGGAAGAAAACCCAAATAAGCTCCAGCAACAATAAAACTAAGAATAGTGACAGATTGAGCGGAAATATCATGACCAGTAAATCGTTGAGATAGCAATCCTAAGAATATTGCTGTAATTGCTACAAATCCCGGCAATTGTCCATCTATTCCTTTACTCCAGTTAATCATGTTGGTTGTCCAGGTTAGCCAAATGATGGCCAGTAAATCAGCAAATACCCAAACATAATGAACCCCAAAAAAGGTAAGAGGAAGTTGCCAAAAATCAAGCCTAATAACTCCACCAAAAGGATTAGCAATGTAGGGGATACCCAGTCCAAAAGCAATTACTAACGCAGAAATAACCAGATTAGCAAAAAACCTCCAGTAGGGGGAAAGGTCATAAACATCGTCCAACAGTCCAATAACGATTAAAAAGAAACCGGCAAATAATATGCCAAAAATAATTTTACTGATAGATAAAAAAATCAACGACGTAAAAAGAATTGATAGGTAAATTGGCAAACCTCCAGCTCGAGGAATAATCCCCTTATGAGTGTGGGCGGGATGTCTTCTGATTTTAGCATCGGTAACTAAGTGAAATTTTCTGGCCAAGGCGATGGTTGGAATTGTTAGAAGATATGAAATTAAAGTGGCTGTTAATAAAATAATAAAATTCATTTTAAGAGACTAAAAAAACAATTTTTATAAAGATAAATGAAAATCCCAGAATAAGAAAAAGATTAAGGTAATAAAAAATATTTTTTATAAGTTCATTGTCAGAATAAAATTTTTTAAAAATATAATCATTGATAAAAAATAATAAATTAAGAAAAATGGGTAAAATAAAAATCAACCAAGTATCTGACAACTGGTCTTCTCCCCAAAATCGGGAATAGAAAAGTGGGGCTTGGGGCGGTAGTCTATTAAACCTCAATATGAAAGTGAGAGTCATTAAGGCATCAGCTCCGAGCAATAGTTTAAACATAATGATAATATTATACTTGCAAAACGAAAAATATTTGTTTATGATGTATTTCAAGACTTAAGATAAGTGCTTATGAAAGATACAAAAATTTATAATCTAGTTAAAAAGGAAGAAAAAAGACAGAAAGAGGGAATCGAGTTAATTCCTTCGGAAAACTATGCTTCAAGTGAGGTTAGAATGGTTCTATCTTCATATTTTGTCAATAAATATTCTGAAGGTTACCCAAAAAAGAGGTATTATGGGGGTAATGAAAATGTTGATGGTTTGGAAATATTAGCTCAAGATAGAGCAAAAAAACTTTTTGCCGTCCCATTTGTCAATGTCCAGCCATATTCGGGATCGCCGGCAAATTTAGCGGTATACTTAGCCACTTGTAAACCAGGTGATACGATCATGGGTCAGGCTTTGATTGCCGGAGGACACCTAACTCATGGACACATAGTTTCAGCAACAGGTATTTTTTATAAATCATTCCAGTACTCACTGAGGAAGGAAAATATTTATAAAAATGAAGATTTATTTGATTATGCAGAGATTAGAAAATTAGCCAAACTACACAAACCAAAGTTAATTTGGGTTGGTGCGACTGCTTATCCACTGAAGTTTAATTACAAAAAATTTGCGGAAATCGCTGATGAAGTTGGTGCTTACTTAGCGGCAGATATTGCCCATGTTGCCGGTTTGATTGCTGGAGGTGTTCATCCCTCCCCGGTTCCATATGTACACATTGTTACAACAACAACACACAAAACTTTAAGGGGACCGAGAGGGGCAATGATTATGGTCACCAATAAAGGATTAAAAAAAGATCCAGACTTAGGTGACAAAGTTAATAAAGCAGTTTTTCCTGGCCTTCAAGGTGGCCCGCACGATAATCAGACAGCTGGAATAGCTGTAGCTTTGTTTGAAGCCGCTCAACCATCTTTTAAAAAATATGCGGCACAGATTGTCAAGAATTCAAAAACACTATCAAAAACATTGATTGATGGTGGCTTAAAATTAGTTGGTGGTGGCAGTGAAAACCATTTACTGTTAGTTAATTTGACTCCAGTTTTGGGAGCGGGGGCAGGTGTATTTGCTCAGAAAGCTCTAGATTTGGTAGGTTTGACTTTAAATAAAAATACCGTACCCGATGAGACCTCATCTCCTTTTTATCCGTCTGGTATAAGACTTGGTACACCTGCATCAACTAGTCGAGGAATGAAGGAAAAAGAAATGAAGTTTATTGGCGATGTTATTGTTGAAGTGATTAACTTAATCAAGTCATATCATCTACCAACTAAAAAAGAAGAAAGAAAAGATTATATTACTAAATTTGAAACAGAGATGAAGGGTAACAAAAAAATAAAGGAAATTCATTTGAAAGTCAAAAAACTTGCCCTTGGTTTTTCTATCCCTTGATTTTATAAATATTTATTATATCATTAAACATGGTAAAAAAAGAAAAAAAAGAAAAGTTAGTTAAAAAAAATATTTCTCCTCAATTGATAGTAAAACCACAAAGAAAATTAATCTTACTCGTCCCAATTTTGCTTGTTATTGGCTTAATCTATCTTTCGATAAAGTTGTTTTTAGTTGCCTCGGTTAATGGGCAGATGGTTAACAGATTAACAATTATCAAAGAGCTGGAAAAACAAGGTGGCAAAAAAACTCTTGATGTTGTTATATTAAAAACACTTATAAATCAAGAGGCAAAGAAAAGAAAAGTAGTCGTTAGTCAAAATGATATTGATTCGGAAATAAAAAAAATTGAAACAAA